>NZ_JBHUYG010000055.1:0-28246 GCF_042668795.1 Pedococcus sp. NPDC057267
GGAGGCGCCAGACCCTTCACCGGCCCCTGTGTGCCGCGTGCCGCGTCAGCTGCCGCGGAGCAGCTCCTCGAACGGCACCGGGTCGGCGAACTCGTCCGGTCGCGGCCGGGGTCGCGACTGCCCGGCGACGAGGTCGGCCAGCTCGCCGGCGGCCACCTCGACCCGTCGGGCCAGGCCGCCGTCGACCGTGCCGCCGGAGCCCCAGTCCTCCGAGGCGGCGAACACGGCGGTCGGGACGGTGACCGCCTTGAGGTAGGTGAACACCGGGCGCATCGCGTGCTCGAGCACCAGGGAGTGCCGGGCCGTGCCGGCGGTCGCGGCCAGCAGCACCGGCGTCCCGCGGAGCGAGCCCTCGTCGAGAACGTCGACGAAGGTCTTGAACAGCCCGCTGAACGAGCCCTGGTAGACCGGCGTCACCGCGATGACGGCGTCGGCCGCCGCGACCGAGTCCAGCGCGGCCCGCAGGTCGCCGGTGGCGAAGCCGGTGAGCAGCGTCGAGGCCAGCGCCTGCGCGTGGTCGCGCAGCTCGACGACCTCGACCTGCGACTCGACGCCGCGCTCGAGGAGCGCGTCGCGGGTCGCCCCCGCCAGCAGCTCGCCGAGCAGGCGGGTCGAGGACGGCTGGCCGAGGCCGGCCTGGATGACGACGACCCGTCGGGGCGTGGTGGTGGTCATCGGGTCGCTCCTTCCGCGGTGAGTCCGGTGACGTCGTCGACGCCGTGGACGGTGAGGTCACGGGGGCCGCCCGCCGCCGCGACGCGCGAGGCGTGGGTGGGGGCGTCCGGCACGTGGGCCGGCTTGCGGGCCGCGGCGATCCGCCGCAGCTCGGGCACCACCTGCGTGCCGAGGATCTCCACCTGCTCCAGCACGGTCTCGTGGGGGAGCCCCGCGTGGTCGATGAGGAACAGCTGGCGCTGGTAGTCGCCCACCTCGTCGGCCATCGCGGCATACCGCTCGATGACCTGCTGCGGCGAACCCACGGTGAGCGGCGTCTCGCGGCTGAACTCCTCCAGCGACGGGCCGTGCCCGTAGACCGGCGCGTTGTCGAAGTACGGCCGGAACTCGCGGACGGCGTCCTGGCTGTTGGCCCGCATGAACACCTGTCCGCCGAGGCCGACGATGGCCTGGTCGGCCTGCCCGTGCCCGTAGTGCTCGAACCGGCGGCGGTACAGCGCGACCATCTGCTTGGTGTGGCTCATCGGCCAGAAGATGTTGTTGTGGAAGAAGCCGTCACCGTAGTAGGCGGCCTGCTCCGCGATCTCGGGCGAGCGGATCGAGCCGTGCCAGACGAACGGCGCGACCCCGTCGAGCGGGCGCGGCGTCGAGGTGAACGACTGCAGCGGCGTGCGGTACTTCCCGGACCAGGTGACGTTCTCCTCGGTCCACAGCCGGCGCAGCAGCGCGTAGTTCTCCACGGCCAGCGAGATGCCGTCGCGGATGTCCTTGCCGAACCACGGGTAGACCGGCCCGGTGTTGCCGCGGCCCATCATGAGGTCCACGCGGCCGTCGGCGAGGTGCTGCAGGTAGGCGTAGTCCTCGGCCAGGCGCACGGGGTCGTTGGTGGTGATGAGGGTCGTCGCGGTCGACAGCACGATCCGCGAGGTGCGGGCGGCGATGTTCGCGAGCAGCACCGGCGGGTTGGCCGGGGCGGCGAACGGCGGGTTGTGGTGCTCACCTGTGGCGAAGACGTCGAGGCCCACCTGCTCGGCGCGCACGGCGAGCTCGACGGTGTTCTTGATCCGCTCGTTCTCGCTCAGCGTGCGACCGGTCGTGGGGTCCTGGGTGACGTCCCCGACGGTGAAGATGCCGAACTGCATGGTGCTCGCGCTCCTGACTGGTTCTCGCTAGGTAGTTGCGATTTCAACTACCCTAACGGGGGGACAGGGCGGCCTATTCCACGGGGGGCGGTCGGCCGGGGGCGCATGGGCGCCGGGTGCAGGTCGCCCTAGGATCGTCGACGTGGAGGCGCCAGCGTCGGGGCACGCCCGGTTCGGGTCGCTGCTGGCCAGCCGGCCCGTCGAGGTGCGACGGGACGTGTCCGGCCTCGACCGGGGGTTCTGGGCCCTCGTCGTCACCTTCGAGGGCGACGTCACGGCCGTGCGCTTCGCCGACGTCGACCGCGACGCCGCGCCGGCCGCCACGGTCCCGTGGTCGCCGCTGGACCGCGAGTGGGGCACGAGCCTGGGCCACGCGGCATACCTCGCCGGCGTGCGGGACGTGCGCGAGCGGATCGCGGCCGGGACGGTGTACCAGGTCAACCTCTGCCGCGTGCTGTCCCACCGGCTGCCCGAGGAGGCCGACCTCGACGGACTCGAGCAGCTGCTCGCGCGGGGCAACCCAGCCCCGCACGCCGGCCGCGTCCACGTCCCCGGCGCCGAGCTCGACGTCGTCTGCGCCAGCCCCGAGGCGTACCTGCTGCGCGACGGCGACCGGCTCGAGTCGCGGCCCATAAAGGGCACTGCCGTCACGCTCGAGGCGATGCTGCCCAAGGACTTCGCCGAGAACGTCATGATCGTTGACCTCGTCCGCAACGACCTGTCGCACGTCTGCCGCGAGGGCACGGTCCGGGTCGACGCCCTCTGCCGCCCCGAGGAGCACCCTGGCCTCGTGCACCTCGTCTCGGCCGTGAGCGGCGAGCTCCGCCCCGGGGTGGGGTGGGGCGACGTCCTGGCCGCGACGTTCCCCCCGGGCTCGGTGTCCGGTGCGCCGAAGCACACCGCCCTGCAGGCCATCGCCGACCTCGAGCCCGCCGCGCGCGGCCCGTACTGCGGCGCCGTCGGCTGGGTCGACGGCGACACCGGGCGGGCGGAACTCGCGGTCGGCATCCGGTCGTTCTGGGCAGACCGGGACCCGTCCGGTCGGCGGTGGCTGCGGTTCGGGGTCGGTGCGGGTATCACGTGGGGGTCGGACCCGCAGCAGGAATGGGTGGAGACCCTGGTGAAGTCCCGACGGCTGGTGGGGCTGGCGTCTGGAAGGGTGGAGGCATGAGCACAGAGCCGAGGGTGTGGGTCAACGGCAGGCTGACCGGCGTCGACGAGCCGTCGATCGCGGCGCTCGACCACGGGGTGACGGTCGGCGACGGGGCGTTCGAGACGGCCAAGATCGACCGGGGGCAGGTCTTCGCGGCCACCCGGCACGCGCGCCGCCTCGACCGCACGCTGGCGGGGCTCGGGCTCCCGCCGGCCGACCACGACTACATCGCCGAAGGGGTCGAGGCCGTCCTGGGCTCCGGCCCGGAGATCGACTTCGGCCGCCTGCGCTACTCGGTCACCGGGGGAGCGGGGCCGCTCGGCTCCGACCGCGACGCCAGCCCGCTGACGTACATCGTCACCGCCGGAGCGCAGCCGCGACCGCCGGCCAGCGCCTCGGTGTCGGTGGTTCCCTGGGTGCGCAACGAGCGGTCCGCGGTCGCAGGCCTCAAGACGACCTCGTATGCCGAGAACGTCGTCGCGCTCGCGTACGCCAAGGAGCGCGGCGCGATCGAGGCGGTCTTCGGCAACACCCGGGGCGAGCTGTGCGAGTGCACCGGGTCCAACGTCTTCGTCGTCGTCGACGGGGTCGTCATGACCCCGCCGCTGGAGTCGGGCTGCCTGGCCGGCATCACCCGCGAGGTCACCATCGAGTGGTGCCGCGACGACGGCATGGACGTGCGCGAGCAGACCCTGTTGCTGGAGGTGCTCCGCGATGCCGACGAGGTCTTCATCACGAGCTCGACCAAGGACGTCCTGGCCGTCCACGCCGTCGACGACCGGTCCCTCGAGCCGGGACCGGTGACGGCGCGCGCGGCCGGCGTGTTCGCGCGGCTGTCCGCGGAGCGGCTGGACCCATGACCGGCCAGCAGCCGTCGTCGACCGGTCAGCAGCCGTCGCCGCAGCTCCAGCCGGGCGAGCGCGAGGGCACGGAGCAGGAGGAGGACGACGACTGGGCGTGGCGCCGGCGCATCCGGTCGAACCCGCACAGCTACCGCGTCTACCGCTGGGGCGTCGGCGTCGTCGGCACGCTCGTCACCCTCGGCGGGCTCGTCGCCGTGCCGGCGCCTGGGCCGGGATGGCTCATCGTCTTCGTCGGCGTCGGGATCCTGGCCTCGGAGTTCGAGTGGGCCCAGCGCCTGCTGCACTGGGGGCGGGCCCGGCTCGACGACTGGAACCGGTGGCTGGCGCCGAAGCCGTGGTGGCTCAAGGGCCTCGTCGGCCTGGCCACCCTGGTGCTCGTGCTCGCGGTCTTCTACGGGCTGTTCCTGCTCTCCGGGGTGCCGGGGTTCTTCCCCGACCTCATCGAGGAGCGGTTGACCCGCCTGCCCGGCCTCGGCTGACCGAGCCACCGGACCCGGATTTCACCCCGGGCCGGGGGTGCGGCTATTCTTCGGCGAGCCCGCAAGGGCGCTGGACGTGTAGCTCAGTTGGTTAGAGCGTTCGCTTCACACGCGAGAGGCCAGGGGTTCGAGTCCCTTCACGTCCACCACCCGCACGACATCCGGACCCATCTCCCGACGGAGGTGGGTCTCCGTGTTTGTGGGGTGCTGCGCGTGCCCGGGCGATGGTGTCGTGGGAGCAGGAGGGGAACCACCATGACCCAGCACCACGACCACCGAAGCATCGTCCACCCACCGCGCGCGGCCGCGCCGCCGCCGACCATGGCTGCCGCCCCCGCCCCCGCCCCCGCGCCACGCCTGCTCGTCGAAGGCGCCGGCGACGGGCTGAGCCTGCGGCTCGCCACGCCGCGCTGACCCGCAAGGCCGGGCCGCCCGGCATACGATCGAGGGGTGGAGCAGGCACCCGGCGCGACCGTGACCACGATCCACGTCCACCCGGTCAAGGGGCAACCGGGGCAGGAGCTCTCGACGGTCGAGGTCGGGCCCGACGGCCTGCACGGCGACCGGCCCAAAAAGGCGGCTGTCATGGTGCTCTCGGCCGACGACACGACCGGTGCCCGCGCCAACCTCGTGGTGACCATGCCGCCGGCCCAGCTCTCGGCCGCCGTGGGGCGGGTCCTGCGCGTGGGCACCGTCGAGCTCGAGGTCACCGGCCCGGCCGGCAGCTGCCCAGGCGTGTATGCCGCGGTGCGCCGCCCCGGCACCGTCTCGGTCGGCGACGCCGCGGTCGTGGGGGAGGCGTCCGCCGACGAGGCCGACGAGGCCCACGTGTCCCGTGGCACAGGGGAACCCGCGTGACGGCTGCCGAGACGACGGCATAGGGTCGGCCCGTGGGTTCGGACGTCGAGGTGGGGCAGGGGCCGCGGGCCCGGGACACGGCCGACCCCCGCGCAGCCCACGACCGCGCGGTGCAGCGGCTGCTCGCGAGCTACCGCGCCATCCCGCCGGGCGCGCCGGTGCGCCTGGCCAAGAAGACCTCGAACCTCTTCCGTGCCCGGGCCGCCACGTCGGCCCCCGGCCTCGACGTGAGCGGCCTCGGCGGCGTCATCGGGATCGACCCCGTCGCGCGCACCGCGGACGTCCAGGGCATGTGCACCTACGAGGACCTCGTCGACGCGACGCTGCCGCACGGGCTCGTCCCGCTCGTGGTGCCGCAGCTCAAGACGATCACCCTCGGTGGGGCGGTCACCGGCCTCGGCATCGAGTCGACGTCCTTCCGCTCCGGCCTCCCGCACGAGTCGGTCCTCGAGATGGACGTGCTCACCGGCGCCGGGGAGGTCGTCACCGCCCGTCCCGAGGGCAAGCACGCGGACCTGTTCCACGCCTTCCCGAACTCCTACGGCACCCTCGGCTACGCGACCCGGCTGCGGATCGAGCTCGAGCCGGTCGAGCCGTGGGTCGAGCTGCGGCACGTGCGGTTCCACGACCTCGAGACCCTCGTGGCGACGATCGGCGACATCGCGGCGAGCGGCGAGCACGACGGGTTCGTCGTCGACTACCTCGACGGGGTCGTCTTCACCGCGACCGAGGCCTACCTGACGCTGGGCCGCCGCACCGCCGCCCCCGGTCCGGTGAGCGACTACACGGGCCAGCAGGTCTACTACCGCTCGATCCAGCACGACTCGCCCGTGCCCAAGGTCGACCGCCTCACGACCTACGACTACCTCTGGCGCTGGGACACCGACTGGTTCTGGTGCAGCCGCGCGTTCGGCGCGCAGGACCCGCGGATCCGCCGGTTCTGGCCGCGGCGCTACCGCCGGAGCTCGTTCTACTGGAAGCTGATCGCGCTCGACCACCGGTACGACATCGCCGACCGGCTCGAGGCGCGCAAGGGCCGGCCGCCGCGCGAGCGCGTCGTCCAGGACGTCGAGGTCCCGCTGGGCCGCACGGCCGAGTTCCTCCACTGGTTCCTGCGCGAGGTGCCGATCGAGCCGATCTGGCTGTGCCCAGTGCAGACCCGCGGCAGCTGGCCGCTCTACCCGCTGCAGCCCGGCGAGCTCTACGTCAACGTCGGCTTCTGGTCCAGCGTCCCGCGCGACCCGTCCGACCCCGGGCACACGAACCGGCTGGTCGAGGACGAGGTCACCCGCCTCGACGGGCACAAGTCGCTGTACTCCGACGCGTACTACGACGTGGAGACCTTCTGGCGGCTCTACGGCGGTGACGACTACGGGGGCGTCAAGCGACGATACGACCCCGACTCCCGGCTCCTCGACCTCTACTCCAAGGCGGTGCGACGCAAGTGACGATCCTCAAGACCAACCGGCACGACACCGGCACGGCGGAACGCCTCTCCATGGCGCAGATCCTCGACGCGGTCACCCGCGGCGAGGTCCCGCTTCGCTTCACGGCGTACGACGGCTCGGCCACCGGGCCCGAGGACGCGCCCTACGGGCTGCACCTGAAGACCCCCCGCGGTGCGAGCTACATCGCGACGGCACCCGGCGACCTGGGCATGGCGCGCGCCTACGTCGCGGGCGACCTCGACCTGCACGGCGTCCACCCCGGCGACCCGTACCCGCTGCTGGCCGCGATGGGCGACCTGCACTTCGCCATGCCGTCGCCGCGCACCGCGGCCGCGATCGCGCGCTCGCTCGGCGTCGACCTGCTCAAGCCGCCGCCGCCCCCGCCGCAGGAGGCGCTGCCGCGCTGGCGCCGCGTCGCAGAAGGCCTGCGGCACAGCAAGACCCGTGACGCCGAGGCGATCCACCACCACTACGACGTCTCGAACCGATTCTACGAGATGGTCCTCGGCCCCTCGATGACGTACACCTGCGCCTGCTTCCCGACCGAGGACGCGACGCTGGAGGAGGCGCAGGAGAACAAGTACCGCCTCGTCTTCGACAAGCTCCGGCTCAAGGAGGGCGACCGCCTCCTCGACATCGGCTGCGGCTGGGGCGGGATGGTCCGGTATGCCGCGCGCCGCGGCGTGCGCGTCATCGGCGCCACCCTGTCCCGCGAGCAGGCGCAGTGGGCGCAGGAGGCGATCCGCCGCGAGGGCCTGCAGGACCTGGCCGAGGTGCGGTTCAGCGACTACCGCGACATCGCCGAGACCGGGTTCGACGCGGTGTCCTCGATCGGTCTCACCGAGCACATCGGCGTGAAGAACTACCCGTCGTACTTCCGGTTCATCAAGTCCCGGTTGCGCCCCGGTGGCCTGCTGCTCAACCACTGCATCACGCGGCCGGACAACAAGCGCACCTCGACCGGTGCCTTCATCGACCGGTACGTCTTCCCCGACGGCGAGCTCACCGGCTCCGGCACGATCATCGCCTCGATCCAGGACATCGGGATGGAGGTCCGGCACGAGGAGAACCTGCGCGAGCACTACGCCAGGACCCTCGCCGGCTGGTGCGCCTACCTCGAGCAGAACTGGGACGAGTGCGTCGCCGAGGTCGGCGAGGCCACCGCGCGCGTGTGGGGCCTGTACATGGCCGGTTCGCGGCTCGGGTTCGACCGCAACGTCGTCCAGCTGCACCAGGTGCTCGCGGTCAAGCTCGGCGACAAGGGCGACGCGGGGCTGCCGCTGCGCCCGTGGTGGCAGGCCTGAGGTCCCGGGCACGGTGACGGCAGCGCCGGTCTGACGGCGAGGAGACGCCGTGGAGCAACGGGTCTCGCTGGTGACGCTCGGGGTCAGTGACCTCGGGCGCGCCCGCGCGTTCTACGAGGCCCTCGGGTGGCGCCGCGGTGACGACAACGACGACGTCGTGTTCTTCCAGTGCGGCGGCATGGTGGTGGCGCTGTGGTCGCGGGCGGAGCTCGCGGCCGACTCGGCCGTCGAGGACTCCGGGGGCTGGGGCGGCGTGACGCTGGCGCTCAACCTGCGCTCGCCCGAGGAGGTCGACTCCACGCTGGCCGAGGCGGCCGCGGCGGGCGGCACCATCGGCCGGCCGGGTGCGGACACCTCCTGGGGTGGCTACTCGGGCGTGTTCGTCGACCCCGACGGGCACCCGTGGGAGGTCGCCCACAACCCCTTCTGGACCGTCACCGACGACGGCCGGACCCTCCTGCGCGCCGACTCCTGACGCAGCGCGCAGGGCTAGGCCGCGGCCGCGACGATCGCGGCGAGCTCGGCTCGGGACGGCCCGGGATCGAGGGGCGGGCGCCACCCCGTGGACAGGAGATCCCGCACGGGGTCCTGCAGGGGGTCGGGGCTCGCCGGTCCCTGCTCCATGGCCAGGTACGGCAGAGCGATGTCCCTCAGGTGCCGCAACGGCCCGTCCACGGCCGAGAGCAGCAGGTCGGACGGCAGCCGAGCGTCGAGATCGACGTCCCGTCCGGACCAGCGCTCCTGGGTCGCGCGGTCCATGGCCACGTGGTCCGCGACCCAGGGGCGCATCGTCGCCTCGCACCAGGCATCGAACTCCTCGCCGAGCTCCACCGGGTCCAGCGTCCCTCCGTCCAGCAGGGCGAGCAGCGCCCGGGCCTGCATGAGGCTCGTCGTGATGCCGCGCCCGAAGATGGGCGTCGTCGTGCACACGCTGTCACCGATGAACAGGAGACCGGGGAGGGCCAGCCGACCGTCGGGGCCGCGCTGGCTGCGGTACCAGTTCATGAGGTTGCCGCCGGGCAGCACGGACGTGATGGGTCTGGATCGCTGCGGGTCGGTCCAGTCCGCGAGCCCGGGGATGGCGGCGGCAGCCGCGTCGAACGCGGGGTCCCGGGCCAGACCGACGAGCTCCCGGGTGTGTGTGGGTCGGATGATGAGGACGGAGAAGATTCCGTGCTCGTGCGTGAACAACAGGACGAGGTACCCGTCCGGCTCAGCGGCCCACACGATGGGGTTGAGGAGTGGTCCTGGTCCGGCTCCCGGCAGGAGCTGGTACTGCCGGTCGACGTAGGCGACCCCGCAGCTGCCGCCCGTCGTGGGTCTCTCCCGCCTGTCGCGGGTGGCCCGCCCCGCACGGCCCGACGCGTCGAGAACCAGGTCGCAGGGCAGGGTCAGGCCGTCCACGACCAGGCCGGTGGCGCGCCCCTCCGCAGCGACGACGCCGTCCACGTGACCGCACCGGATGTCGAGGCCCGGTTCGCGCGCCGCCACCGATCGCAGCGCGCGCTCGAAGGTTGCGCGGCGGGACTTGGTGCCGATGAGGACCTGGTCGCCGGTCGGAGCGGGCACCGTGACCGGCTCTGCCCCCAACGCCAGCCACGCGGCATACGCCTCCGGCACCTCTTCCGTGAGGGCGGCGGTGACCGGTGGCCGGAAGCCGTGGGCATGGTGGAACTGCATGACCCCCTTCCGCTCCCAGCTGCCGTCCTCGGCCGGACCTGGGTCGCGGTCCACGGCCACCACGCGGTGGCCGCGCCGGACGAGTGCCATGCCCAGGAAGAGACCCGTCGGGCCGGCGCCGATGATGCCGACGTCCACCGGTCGAGTGTCCCGCGGCGACGCCCCGGGCGCCTCCGGCACGTGGACGAGGTGCGCCGGCAGCCGTGGGCGGCCGCCGCGGCACCGGGTCGCGGGTCAGGCGGGCTGGGTGAGCTCGGTGGCGAGCCAGGTCGGCGGGATGCCGAAGGCGTCCACGAGGGTCTGGGCGTGCGGGCGCAGCTGGGCGCACAGGTCGTTGACCGCCGCCGTGACCTGCTTGCTGCGGGCCGGGGTGATCCGGCCGTGCTCGAGGTACCAGCCCTTGTCGGCCTCGACCGTCGAGAGGGCGTAGAGGTCGCACACCGAGCCGAGCATCGACGCCGCCGCGGTGTCCCCGCACCGGTCGATGGCGGCGACGAACGACTCCAGCACCAGCCGGTCGACGTGCGCCCGGGCCGCCTCCACGACGTGGTCCTGGCAGTCGTTGAAGACGGCGAACAGGTCCGCCCCGGGCTTGGACGCCTTGCGCAGGCGCAGGGCCAGCGTCTCGAGCAGGTGGCGCTCCCGGTCCTCGACGAGGGCGAGCTGCCAGCCGCGGTCGGTCGGGCCCTTCTCGCTGTCGCGCCCCGGGGCAGCGGCCACGAGCCGCTGCACCAGCCCACGAGCGGCCGTGCGCTCCAGGACGACGCCGGCGAACTGGCGCGCGCCGAACCGGACCATGCCGAGGGTGTCGAGGTCGCCGAACGCGTCGCGGTAGTCGGTGAGCAGGCCCTTGGCCACGAGCTGGAGCAGGACCGTGTTGTCGCCCTCGAAGGTCGTGAACACGTCGGTGTCTGCCTTGAGGGACGGCAGGCGGTTGACGGCGAGGTACCCGGCGCCGCCGCATGCCTCGCGGCACACCTGGATGGTGGCGGTGGCGTGCGCGGTCGAGACGGCCTTGAGCCCGGCGGCGCGGGCCTCGAGCTGTCGCTGGTCGTGCTCGTCGACGGCGTCCCCGGCCGTCTGCACGTCGTGCATGAACGACACCAGGTCGTTCTGGGCGAGCTGGAGCGCGTAGGACTTCGCCAGCGCCGGGAGGAGCTTGCGCTGGTGCGTGCGGTAGTCGAGCAGCAGCACCTCCTCGGCGGTCTGCGGCGGCCCGAACTGGCGACGCTGCCCGGCATACGCCACCGCCAGCGCCAGCGCCGTGCGGGTGGCGGCGCCGGCCGCCCCGGCGACGCTGATCCGCCCGCGCACGAGGGTGCCGAGCATCGTGAAGAAGCGTCGCGTGGGGTTGGCGATGGGGGAGGTGTACGCGCCGTGCTCGTCGACCTGGCCGTACCGGTCGAGGAGGTTGGTGCGCGGCACCCGGACGTGGTCGAAGGTGAGGCGGCCGTTGTCGACGCCGGCCAGGCCGGCCTTCGCGCCGCAGTCGCCGATGGTGACCCCGGGCATCGGCGCGCCGGACTCGTCGCGGATGGGCACGAGCACGCAGTGCACCCCGTGGGTCTCGCCGCCGGTGACCAGCTGGGCGAACACGGCGGCCATGCGGCCGTCGCGCGCGGCCCCGCCGATGTAGTCCTTGCGGGCCGCCGGCGTCGGCGTGTGCACGACGAGCTCGTCGGTCTCCGGGTCGTACGTGGCGGTCGTCCCCAGCGACTGGACATCGGACCCGTGGCCGGTCTCCGTCATCGCGAAGCAGCCCGGCAGCGTGCCGTCGATGATCGAGGGCAGGTATGCCGTGTGGTGGCGCTCGGTGCCGAGGTTCGCCACCGCGCCGCCGAACAGGCCCCAGTGGACGCCGGCCTTCACCATGGTCGAGAGGTCGGCGTGGCCGAGCATCTCGAACGCGGTGACCGACCCGCCGAGGTCGCCGTTGCCGCCGGCCTCCTTCGGGAAGCCCCGGGCGGGGTGGCCGGTGGCGGCGATGTGCTGCACCTGCCCGGCGACCCGGGCGCGATACTGGTCCATCGTCAGCTCCTCGCGCGGCGGGGCGAACCGCTCAGGGTCCGGGTCGTCGCGCAGCTCCTGCTTGATCGCGGCCCACCGTCCGTCGAGGACGCGGCGCAGCTCGGTCGTGAGGTCGGTCATCTCTGCTCCTGCGAGGTCCAGGCGGACGCGAGTCCGCTCCAGGCGAGGTCGGTCAGGTGGTCGGTGAGCTCGTCCCGCGGCATCGAGTCCGGGCTGGTCAGCCACTGGTCGGCGGCGGCGCGGACCATGCCGACGAGCCCGGCGGCCCACACGGCCGCGGCCCGGTCGTCGCGGCCGGAGGCCCGCAGCGCCTCGGCAACGACGGTCGCCAGCCGTGCCGCGATGTGGCTGGTCACCGGACCGGCGGGGTCGCCACCGGCGGGGGTGTCGAGCAGGGGAGCGGTGACGACGAAGCGGTAGACCTCGGGGTCCCGCTCCACGAGCCGCAGGTAGGAGTCGATCGCGGCGGCGATCAGCGCGCGCGGCGAGGCGTCGACGGCGGCCAGGTCCTCACCGCTCGTGGCGCCGAGGGCGCGCTCGAGGTCGCGCAGGATGAGGGCGTCGACGCTCTCGCACACCGCGGCATACAGGCCCTGGCGGTCGGTGAAGTGGCGGTAGACGACGGTCTTGGACGTGCCGGCCGTCGTGGCGATCTCGTCCATGCCGACCCCGGCGCCGTGCGCCCGGATCGCCCGCAGGGTCGCCTCGACGAGCTCGCGCCGCCGGGCGGCCCGGTGGGCGTCCCAGCGGGTGCTGCGGCCGTCCGTGGTGGTGCTCATTCCGGGAACGGTAGCAGGTACCGTCTGTACCTGCTACCGTCGGTACCAGTTATCTGGACACCGTCGCCGGTGCCCGTCGTCGACCTCCGAGGAGTACCCGTGGCCGCCCCCAGCAGCCCGCGTCGCGCCGCCGTCATCGGTGGCAACCGCATCCCGTTCGCCCGAGCCAACGGCCCCTACGCCCGCGCCTCGAACCAGGACATGCTCACCGCCGCCCTCGAGGGCCTCGTCGCCCGGCACGGGCTGGCGGGGGAGCAGGTCGGCGAGGTGGCCGCGGGCGCGGTGCTCAAGCACAGCCGCGACTTCAACCTCACCCGCGAGTCCGTGCTCGGCTCGAGCCTCGCCCCGACCACGCCGGCCTACGACGTGCAGCAGGCGTGCGGCACCGGTCTCGAGGCGGCCATCCTCGTCGCCAACAAGATCGCGCTCGGGCAGGCGGACTCCGGCATCGCCGGCGGCACGGACACGGCGTCCGACGCACCGATCGCGGTCAGCGAGGGATTGCGCCAGACGCTGCTGGCGGCCAACCGGGCCAAGACCCCCGCCCAGCGCGCCAAGGCCCTCGCCGGCCTGCGCCCGGGACACCTCGTGCCCGCCATCCCGCAGAACGTCGAGCCGCGCACGGGCCTGTCGATGGGCGAGCACATGGCCCAGACGGCCGCGCAGTGGGGCATCACCCGCGAGGCGCAGGACGAGCTCGCCGCCGCCTCGCACCGCAACCTCGCTGCGGCGTACGAGCGCGGCTTCTTCGACGACCTCATGACCCCGTTCCACGGGCTGACCCGCGACCAGAACCTGCGCGCCGACTCCACGGTGGAGAAGCTCGCGGGGCTCAAGCCGGTCTTCGGCAAGGGACCGGACGCCACCATGACGGCAGGCAACTCGACGCCGCTCACCGACGGAGCCTCGGTGGTGCTGCTGGGGAGCGACGAGTGGGCTGCCGAGCGCGGGCTGCCGGTGCTGGCCCACGTCGTCGACGCTCAGACGGCCGCCGTCGACTACGTCACCGGACACGAGGGCCTGCTCATGGCACCGGCCTACGCCCTGCCGACGCTGCTCGCCCGCCAGGGCATGAAGCTGCAGGACTTCGAGCTCGTCGAGATCCACGAGGCGTTCGCGGCCACGGTCCTGACGACGCTGGCGGCCTGGGAGTCGGAGCAGTTCTGCCGCGACCGGCTCGGCCTCGACGCGCCGATCGGCGAGCTCGACCGGTCGCGCCTCAACGTCAACGGCTCCTCCCTCGCGGCGGGTCACCCGTTCGCGGCGACCGGCGGCCGCATCGTCGCCTCGCTCGCGAAGGCGTTGCACGAGAAGGGTTCCGGCGCCCGCGGCCTCATCTCGATCTGCGCCGCAGGCGGTCAGGGCGTCATGGCGATCCTCGAGGCGGCCTGACGTGTCGGGAGTCGACGACGGAGCGAGGACACGAGCGAGGCACGCGCGAGGCCCGCAGCGACGAGGAGATGACCGGTCATGACAGGTGCGTACGCAGGGTTCGTGCAGAACCCGGTCGGGAGGAAGCTCGCCGCGCAGCTCGGGCTGCCGCGCCCGGTGCGCCTGCGCCGGTATGCCGCCGGCGCGCCCCTCGTCGACGGGCCGGTCCTCGTCGGCGGGCACGCTGAGGGCCCCGTGGCCGCGCGGGTGCGGTCACTGCTGGCGGCAGAGGGCGTCGAGACGGTGGACGAGGTGGCCGCGGGCCATCGCGTGGGCGCCGTCGTCGCCGACCTGACGGCGGTCGAGACCCCCGCCGACCTCGAGGCGCTGCGTGCCCTCGTGGCGCCGGCCCTCAAGGGGCTGCAGCCCAGCGGCCGGGTGGTCGTCGTCGGGCGCGTGCCCGAGGAGGCCGACGGGTTCGCCCAGTCGGCTGCACGCCGGGCGCTGGAGGGGAGCACCCGCTCGATCGGCAAGGAGCTGCGGGCGGGAGCCACCGCCAACCTCGTCCTCGTCGCGCAGGACGCGGAGGCCAACGCCGACGCGACGATGCGGTTCCTGCTGTCCGGCCGATCGGCATACGTCGACGGGCAGGTGGTCCGCGTCGGTGCCGGTGCCCCGACGGAGCCCGAGGACTGGCGCGCCCCGCTCGCGGGCAAGGTCGCCGTCGTGACCGGTGCCGCCCGCGGCATCGGGGCGTCGATCGCGGACGTGCTGGCCCGGGACGGCGCCACGGTCGTCTGCGTCGACGTTCCGGCCGCGGGTGACGCGCTGGCCCACACCGCGAACCGGGTCGGAGGCACCGCCCTGCAGCTCGACGTGACGAGCGAGGACGCGGGCCGTCGCATCCTCGAGCACGCGACCGGCCGCCACGGTGGTCTCGACATCGTCGTGCACAACGCGGGGATCACCCGCGACAAGCTGCTGGCCAACATGGACGAGGCGCGCTGGGCGTCGGTGCTCGAGGTCAACCTCGGCTCCATCCTGCGGATGAACGAGGTCCTGCTCGGTCCGGACGGCGTCCGTGACGGGGGACACGTCGTCCTCGTCTCCTCGATCGCCGGGATCGCGGGCAACCGCGGCCAGACCAACTACGCGGCCTCCAAGGCGGGCGTCATCGGGCTCGTCGACGCCCTGTCCAAGGACGACGGCCTGCGCCGGCGGGGCATCACCGTCAACGCGGTCGCACCCGGCTTCATCGAGACCGAGATGACGGCCAAGGTGCCGTTCGCGACCCGTGAGGTCGGGCGGCTGCTCAACTCGCTCAGCCAGGGCGGCCTCCCCGTCGACGTCGCGGAGACCATCGCGTGGTTCAGCCAGGACGCCAACGCCGGCGTCACCGGGAACGTCGTCCGCGTCTGCGGCCAGAGCCTGCTGGGGGCCTGACATGGCCGACGTGACCCTCCGCGAGTCGCCCTCTCTCGCACCGCTGTTCGCCAGGGCGGCCCTGACGGCACGCGGGCGCGGGGGAGGGCTGCCGTCGACGGTTGTCCGCCGGGAGGGCGTGGTCGTCGAGCGTGACCACCTGCTGGACTACCAGCGGGTGTGCGGCTTCGGCGGGTCCGACGACCTCCCGCACACGTACCCGCACGTCCTCGGCTTCCCGCTGCAGGTGGCCCTCATGGCCGACCGCGCCTTCCCGCTGGCTCTGCCCGGACTGGTGCACCTCGAGAACGCCATCACGGTCCACCGCCGGCTCACCGCCGACGACCGGCTCGACCTCACAGTCCGCGCGGAGGGCTTGCGGCCACACCCCAAGGGGCGTCTCGTCGACCTCGTCACGGAGGTCGACGTGGAGGGGGAGCGCGTCTGGGAGGGCCGCAGCACCTACCTGCGCCGCGGTGCCGGCGGTGGCGGGGAGGGCCGGCCGGCCGACGCGCTTGGGCCTGCCCCCGGGCTCCCCGAGCGCCCTCCGGTCGCCGTGCTGCGCGTGCCCGAGGGTCAGGGTCGCGCGTATGCCGCCGTGTCCGTGGACGTGAACCCGATCCACCTGCACCCGCTCACGGCTCGGGCGATGGGATATCCCCGCGCCATCGCCCACGGCATGTGGACGGCCGCGCGGACCCTGGCAGGCCTCGGCCCCCGGTTCGCCCGGCCGGGCACGTCGCACGTGTGGTTCGCCAAGCCGGTGCTGCTGCCGAGCACGGTCGAGCTCGTCGTCGACGACCGGTCGGACCCGGTGGTGGCCGGCCTGCGCTCGGCGAAGGACCCCGCCGTCCGCCACCTGACGCTCACCTTCGCCCGCGCCTGACCACCACCCGCGGGCCGGGCCACGTGCTGCCTCAGAGTCGTTTGGCGAAGTAGCGGGACAGCTCGGAGTCGGCGTAGTGGCCGAAGGCCACCGTGGGCGCGTAGCCGCTGGCCTCGTAGAGCGCGATCGCCTCCGGCTGCATCGTCCCGGTCTCGAGGACCAGCAGCTCGGCACCCGCCTCGCGCGCCGTCTGCTCGAGCGCGCCGAGGACCCGTCGGGCGTGCCCTTGGCGCCGCGCCCCGTCGGCGACGTACATCCGCTTCACCTCGGCGCTGCGCCCGCCTACCACGTCGGTGAGCTCGGGCCGCATCCGCCACCCGCCCATGGCGACGGGCTCACCGTCGACGCTGCCGAGCAGGAAGCACCCCCGGGGCGGCGCGAACTCGTCGGCGTCGACCGGGGAGTCGTCCGGGCCGCCGTAGATGACCGCGTAGTGGGCCTGGACCTCCTCCACCAGGCGCTGCACTCGCGGGTCGAGGAAGTCGACCCGGTCCAGCCGCAGCTCACGCGACGCTGCCGCGGGCGGCATCAGGCCGGCGAGATGAGGGACGCCACGGCGTCGCGCACCGGCGTCCCACCCGAGACGACGTCGAACTGGCGCCGGTCGGCGGCCGGGCTCTCCAGCACCGACAGCAGCACGTCGGCGACGTCGGCCCGGGGAATCGAGCCACTGGGCAGGGAGGAGCCGACGGTGACCCGGCCCGTGGGGGCGTCGGCGGTCAGGCGCCCCGGGCGCACGATCGTCCAGACCAGGTCGGAGCGTTCGCGGAGGTCGGCGTCGGCCGCCGCCTTGGCGCGCAGGTAGACCTGGAACACGTCGTCGGAGGTCGGGTGGGCCTTGTCGGTGCCCATCGAGGAGACCATGACGTAGCGGGCGACCCCGGCCGCCGACGCGGCGTCGGCGAGCAGGACGGCGGCAGCGCGGTCGACGGTCTCCTTGCGCTCCGCGGTGCTGCCCGGCCCGGCGCCGGCGGCGAACACCACGGCGTCCGCGCCCTGCAGCACGTGGGTGACGTCCGTGACGGAGGACGACTCGAGGTCCAGGACGACAGGTGTGGCGCCGGCCGCGTGCACGTCCCGCTCGTGGTCGGGGTTGCGCACGAGGCCGACGGGGTCGTGGCCCGCGTCGGCGAGCCGCTTCTCGAGCAGGAGGGCGATCTGGCCGTGTCCACCGGCGATGACGACGCGCATGCGACCTGTCTACCAGCGGTCGGTGCGGGGTGCTCAGCGGAGGTGGTGGCGCACCCAGACGCCCGGCTCGACGTAGACGGCGTGGTCGTGGGTGACGTCGCAGTGCACCGGGTTCAGCGCCCCGGGGACGACCACGTCGCCGCTGGTGTCGAACGGCATACCGGCCCACTCGCGCCACTGCGCGAGGGTGCCGGAGATGGTCATCGCGCGAGGGCACACGCCGACCACCTCGGCGCCGAGCCGCACGTGCAGCCGCAACCAGGGGTCGACGGGCAGGCCGTCCGGGCGGGTGCGCGCGGCATACTCGCGCATCCCCACCCGGGGCTCCAGGTGCTTGCCGCTCGGGCGTACCGGGGCCACGAGCTCGGTGAACCCGAGCCGGACGGCGTTGGCCCGCTTGGCCTCGAGCAGGACCGACGCGAGCCCGGTGCCGCGCAGGTCGGGCCGGATCGCCACCTCCAGCGCCGACACGTGCGTCGCCTCCCGGCTCGGCGAGGGTGACGATCTCGAGGTCCATGCCGCGACGGTATGCCGCGCGCCGATACTCAGGCGCGGTCTTTTCCGCCCGGCGGATAGCATCGTGGTGCCGCGCGCAGGCTGCGCCCGGCCCATCGAGCACCGACCTGCACCACCCACCCGAGGAGAAGCCAGCGTGCCTGCCGAGATCACCGTCCACGTCGCCGGGAGCGAGCGATCGGTGCCGGAGCAGACGACTGCGGCCGAGCTGTTCGAGGGGGACCGCGCCGTTCTCGTCGCCCGGGTCAACGGCGAGCTGCGCGACCTCGCGCACGTCCTCGCCGACGGCGACACCGTCGAGCCGGTGACCGCCCAGGAGCAGGACGGCCTCGACGTGCTGCGCCACAGCGCCGCACACGTGCTCGCCCAGGCCGTGCAGGAGGTCAACCCCAAGGCGCGGCTCGGGATCGGGCCGCCCGTCCGCGACGGCTTCTACTACGACTTCGACGTCGACGAGCCGTTCAGCCCCGACGACCTCAAGGCGCTGGAGAAGGTCATGCAGCGCATCGTCAACGAGGGCCAGACCTTCGTGCGCCGCGAGGTGAGCGACGAGGAGGCCGCGGTCGAGCTGGCCGACGAGCCGTACAAGATCGAGCTCATCGGGCTCAAGGGCGGCGCCTCCGGCGACGTCGAGGAGGCCGCCGAGGGCGCCTCGGTGGAGGTGGGCGGGGCCCAGCTCACCATCTACGACAACATCCGGCGGGACGGCTCGCGCGCCTGGGGCGACCTGTGCCGAGGCCCGCACGTGCCCTCGACCAAGGTGCTCGGCAACGCGTTCAAGCTGATGCGCAGTGGCGGCGCCTACTGGCGCGGCAGCGAGAAGAACCCGCAGCTGCAGCGCATCTACGGCACCGCCTGGCCGACCAAGGACGACCTCAAGGCCTACCTCGACCGGCTCGCCGAGGCCGAGAAGCGCGACCACCGCAAGCTGGGTGCGGAGCTCGACCTGTACTCCTTCCCCGAGGTGCTGGGTGCCGGGCTCCCGGTGTTCCACCCCAAGGGCGGGGTCATCAAGCGCGAGATGGAGGACTACGTCCGGCAGCGGCACCTCGAGGAGGGCTTCAGCTACGTCGGTTCGCCGCACATCAGCCGCGAGGAGCTCTTCTACACCTCGGGCCACCTGCCGTACTACTCCCAGGGCATGTTCCCGCCCATGGACGTCGACGGGCAGAACTACCGCCTCAAGGCGATGAACTGCCCGATGCACAACCTCATCTTCAAGTCCCGGGGGCGCTCCTACCGCGAGCTGCCGCTGCGCCTGTTCGAGTTCGGGACCGTCTACCGCGACGAGAAGTCGGGGGTGCTGTCCGGGCTGACCCGCGTGCGCATGATCACCCAGGACGACAGCCACTCCTACGTGACCAAGGAGGGCGCGCCCGACGAGGTCAGGCACCTGCTGGACTTCGTGCTGTCGCTGCTGCGCGACTTCGGGCTCGACGACTACTACCTCGAGCTGTCGACCCGTGACGACAGCAAGCCGGACAAGTTCATCGGCACGGACGAGCAGTGGGCCGAGGCGACCGCGATCCTGCAGGAGGTGGCCGACGGCAGCGGCCTCGAGCTCGTCCCCGACCCGGGCGGCGCCGCCTTCTACGGTCCGAAGATCTCCGTCCAGGCCCGGGACGCGATCGGCCGGACCTGGCAGATGTCGACCATCCAGTACGACTTCAGCCAGCCCGAGCGGTTCGGGCTCGAGTACCAGGCTGCCGACGGCACCCGCCAGCAGCCGGTCATGATCCACTCGGCCAAGTTCGGGTCGATCGAACGCTTCATCGGCGTCCTCGTCGAGCACTACGCCGGCGCGTTCCCGCCCTGGCTGTCGCCGGTCCAGGTCACCGGCATTCCGGTCGCCGAGGAGTACTCCGAGTACCTCCACGAGGTCGCGGACCAGCTGCGCGCCAAGGGGATCCGCGTCGAGGTCGACGACAGCGACGACCGGTTCCCGAAGAAGATCCGCAACGCGAGCAAGTCCAAGGTGCCGTTCGTGCTGATCGCGGGGGAGGAGGACCGGTCCAAGGGGGCCGTGTCCTTCCGTTACCGCGACGGCTCGCAGAAGAACGGCGTCCCGGTGGCCGAGGCCGTGGCCGAGGTGCTCGAGGCCGTGGAGTCGCGCCGCCAGGTCTGAACCGAGAACCGCCGGGGACGCGTCAGTCCCCGGCGGCCGGCTTCCAGACCATCCGGACGTCGGGGGCGTGCTCCTCGTTGTCGCCGTCGGTCCACTCGACCGGCTCGAACCCGTGCCGCTCGTAGAACCGCAGGGCGCCCTCGTTGCTCTGGAACGCCCACAGCTGCAGGCCGCTCGGGAACCGGGTCTTCGCCAGGCCGAGGAGCTGCGTCCCCAGCCCACGCCCGGTGAACGCTGCCGTGATGTACAGGTGGCCGAGCTGGTCCGGCGGCATGAGCGCGAGGAAGCCGACGAGGGTGTCGCCGTCCTGCGCCACCCACACCTCGAACTCGCGCAGCAGCACCGTCTCGACGAACGGCAGGACGCTCTCGCGGGGGTGCACGATCATCGGGATGCTCGGCACGGACTCGTTGCGCACCTGCCAGAACAGCTCGGCCAGCTCGCCGGCGTCATCCGGCGTCGCGGGCCGGATCACCGGGAGCGGCGCGGCGGGACCGGAGTGAACGGCGGCGGGAGCAGGCGGGTCGTGGGGTGCGGACACGCCGGTCATTGTGGTGCAGGCCGACCGGCGCCGCCTCCCCCGTCCGCAGGGGCCCCTAGGATCGCCGCATGACCGACGAGCTCCAGCGGGACACCGACTTCGCCGGGGTGCAGGACGGCTTCGAGCGCCTGTGGACGCCGCACCGGATGGCCTACATCACGGGGGAGCGCCCCAGCGAGGACGCCGGCGACGGGTGCCCGTTCTGTGCCGCCCCCGGCAAGGGCGACGCCGAGGGGCTCATCGTCCACCGCGGGCAGCACTGCTACGTCGTGATGAACCTCTTCCCGTACAACCCCGGCCACGTGCTCGTGTGCCCGTACCGGCACGTGTCGCTCTACGTCGACCTCACCGACGAGGAGACCGCCGAGTTCACCGCGCTGACCAAGGCCGCCATCAGGGCGCTCGACGCCTCGAGCGCCCCACACGGCTACAACCTGGGCATGAACCAGGGAGCCGTCGCCGGGGCCGGGGTCCAGGCCCACCTGCACCAGCACGTGGTGCCGCGGTGGGGTGGCGACGCGAACTTCCTGCCCATCATCGGGCAGACGAAAGCTCTTCCGACGCTGCTCGAGGACGTGCGGACGAGCCTCGTGGCCGCCTGGCCCGCCTGAACCGGCCGGGCACCTCGCCCAGCCGCTCGAGCGGCAGGAACGCCAGCAGGCAGACCACCAGCGGCAGGAAGTGGATCCTGAGCATCACGTAGGTGCTCAGGTGGAAGCCCGCCCAGAAGAGCAGACCGGCATACAGTGCGCGCCCCCTCAGCCACAGCAGGACGGGGGAGCAGAACTCGGCGACGAGCACGATCCACTGCAGCGCGTGCGTGAGGGCGGGGTGCGACCCGACCCACGGGCCGATCCCGTTGGGGCGCCTCGTGAGGGCCCAGATGAGGGTGGCGCCGTTGGCCCAGCCCCACCCGCCGAACCGCATCTTGGCCCAGGCCGACAGCGCGTAGATGCAGACCGCGCCGACCTGCACCATGCGCACGGCCCAGCCGGCACGTTCCGTCCGCTCGTCGACCTCCCGCGTCCGTGCCCGGCCTGCGGTCGGGAGGACGAAGAGCGCCACGACCAGCGCGAAGTGGTCGTGGTCGACCTTGGAGTAGGCGAAGGCGTTGCTCACCCAGTCGAGCATCCCGACGGCGCACACCCAGCCGGCCAGCCGGGGGAGGCGGCCGGTCGCGGCGACCGCCGAGCTCACGAGGATGACGCCCAGCAGCCAGCGCACGTAGTCGTGCGACGGCACCGGCAGGTGCAGCAGGTCGCGGACGAGCAGGCCTCGGTAGAGGCTGGGCGGGACGTCGCCGTGGGGGATCGGGTCGGTCACGATCCAGAGCACGTCGAGCCACACGAACGGGTAGATGGTCCGCCGCAGCCACGCCACCCGCGCCGGGGGCAGCGCCGGCACGACGAAGCGCCGCACGGCCTCGGCCCCGCGTGCCAACGGCTGGGCGCCCCCGTGCTGCCCCGTCATGTCCTGCCCGGTCATGTCCTGCCCGGTCATGGTGCACCCCCCGGTATGCCGGTGGGCCGGGGGTGCAACGGGTCGCGGACCTGCCAGGTGGCCAAGGTGGTGACGACCGCCTCGCCCGTCCTGATGCGGGTCTGGGTGTTGCGCAGCCAGATCGTGCGGTACGCGGGCTCGTGCGGCAGGCGGCGCGAGTGCAGGACGGCGATGTCCTGGAGCAGCTCGGGGTCGCGGATGATCCGGGGGGCCTGGCCCTCGATCTCGGCGCGCTCGATGCCGATCTGCTCCTTCGACAGGGGCACGCGGACGACCGTGCCGTCGACCGTCAGCGCGTCCATGCCGAGGGAGTTGATGACGCCGTCGTTGCGCACCGAGAAGGCGTACTGCGACATCGGCGCGAAGGGCCACCAGTTGTCGTTGCCGACCAGCGTGCCCAGCGCCGCCGTCACCACCACCGCCGCCGTCACGACGAGCCGCCAGCCGAGGGCGACCGGTCCGAGCCGTCGCACTCCTGGCCCCGTCATGGCGCACATGGTGCCAGAGGCTCCTGCGTGGGATGCCACACTGGCCCCATGGACTCCAGCAGCGGCACCGGCCGCGGGGTGCTCGTCTTCGACGGGGACTGCGGCTTCTGCACCACCAGTGCGCGGTTCGCCAAGCAGTGGGTCGACCGGCGCGGTCGCTACGACCTGCGCCCCTGGCAGGAGCTCGACCTGGCGGCCCTCGGCCTCACCGAGGCGCAGTGCGTCGAGGCGGCCCAGTTCGTCCGCCCCGACGGCACCGTGTCCTCGGCGCACCTCGCCATCGCCGAGGGCCTGCGCCACGGCGCCCCGCTGTGGCGACCGCTCGGGTGGCTGGTGGCCGCCCCCGGGGTCCGCTCGGTCGCCGGCCGCGTCTACGCGTGGGTGGCGGACCACCGCTACCAGCTCCCGGGTGGCACCCCGGCGTGTGCTCCCAGGCAGCCCGTGACGGCCCCGGCCGCGTCGGGCACTGCTGCGCCCTCGGCTCAGTAGGCTGGCGCCCACCATGCTCAACAAGTACGCGCGCGCCTTCTTCACCAAGGTCTTCACACCGGTCGCCCGGTTCCTGCTGCGGCTCGGGATCAGCCCCGACGTGGTCACGACCGTCGGCACCATCGGTGTCTGTGTCGGCGCCCTCGCCTTCTACCCCCGCGGCGGCACGAACTTCTTCTGGGGCACGCTCGTCGTCACCCTGTTCGTCTTCTCCGACACCGTCGACGGCGTGATGGCCCGGATGTCCGGCCGCTCCGGCAACTGGGGCGCCTACCTCGACTCCACGCTCGACCGCGTCGGTGACTCGGCGATCTTCGGCGGGCTCGTGCTCTGGTACGCCGGCAGCGGCGACAACGTCCTCATGGCCGGTCTCGCGCTGGCCTGCCTCATCCTCGGCAGCGTCGTGTCCTACGCCAAGGCCCGCGCGGAGGGCCTGGGCTTCACCGCCAACGTCGGCATCGCCGAGCGGGCCGACCGGCTCGTCGCCGTGCTGGTGACGACGGGCCTGGTCGGGCTCGGCCTGCCCGAGGTCGTCCTCGGTGTCGTCCTGGCGCTGCTGGCGGTCGCCAGCCTGGTCACCGTGGTGCAGCGGATGCTCATGGTGCGCCGCCAGGCGCTGGCCGAGACCGCCTGAGCCCGTGCGCGGCATCGGCGACGTCCTGGCCGTCGGGGGCTACCGGCTCGGCTGGGGAGCGGTGCGCCGCCTCCCCGAGCGCACGGCATACACGGCCTTCGACCGGATCGCCGACCTCACGGTCGCGCGCGGGGGCAAGGGCGTGCAGCGCCTGCGCTCCAACTACGCGAAGGTGCGCCCGGAGCTGTCGGAGCCCGAGCTCGACGCGCTCGTCAGGGCAGGCATGCGCTCGTACATGCGTTACTACTGCGAGGCGTTCCGGCTCCCGGACCGCACTCAGGCAGAGCTCGCGGCCTCGGTGCGGGTCGTCGGCGATGCGCCCGTGCGCGCCGAGATCGAGGCGGGGCGGCCGGTCGTCTGCTTCCTCGGGCACCTCGGCAACTGGGACCTCGCCGGCGCCTGGGGCACGCGCGCCATCGCCCCCGTCGTCACCGTCGCCGAGCGCCTCAAGCCCGAGGAGGTGTATGCCGAGTTCCTCGCCTTCCGCGAGTCGCTGGGCATGACGATCCTGCCGCTGACCGGTGGCGGCGACGTGTTCGCCCAGCTGCGCGGGCACCTGGCCCGGCCGGTGCTCATGCCGCTGCTCGCCGACCGCGACCTCACCGCCCGCGGGGTCGAGGTCGACCTGTGCGGCCACCGCACCTCGATGGCGGCCGGCCCCGCCGCGCTCTCGCTGGCCAACGGCGCCGCGCTGTTCCCGGTGTCCATCCACTACGAGCCGGTGGAGCGGCCCTCGTGGCGGCACCGCATCGTCATCACCTTCCACGACCGCGTCACGGTGCCGCAGGGCGGGGCGACCCGCGCCAAGGCGGTGGCGATGACCCAGCAGTGCGCCGACGCGCTCGGGACCGCGATCCGCGAGCACACGCAGGACTGGCACATGCTCCAGCGCGTCTTCCTCGAGGACCTGGAGGACGCCCCACGCACCGACCGGCCCAAGGGCGTCTATGGTGCCGAGCCGCGCGCCGGGCACGGTGACGAGGTGCGCCGGTGAGGATCGGCATCGTCTGCCCGTACTCCTTCGACGTGCCCGGGGGAGTGCAGTTCCACGTCCGCGACCTCGCCGAGCACTTCCTGGCCGAGGGGCACCACGCGCGGGTGCTGGCACCGGCCGACGACGACACCCCCCTGCCGGACTACGTCGAGTCGGTCGGGCGCGCGGTGCCCGTGCGCTACAACGGCTCCGTGGCACGGCTCAGCTTCGGCCCGGTCACTGCGGCCAGGGTCGGCCGCTGGCTCGAGCAGGGCGACTTCGACGTCCTGCACATCCACGAGCCGGTGACGCCCAGCATCTCCCTGCTGGCCCTGTGGGCGGGCGAGGGCCCCATCGTCGGGACCTTCCACACGAGCAACCTGCGCTCCCGCGCCATGCAGGCGGCGTTCCCGCTGCTGCGGCCCAGCCTCGAGAAGATCAGCGCCCGGATCGCGGTGTCCGAGGACGCCCGGCGCACGGTGACGACGCACCTCGGCGGGGACGCCGTCGTCATCCCCAACGGCGTCAACGTCGCCCGCTTCGCCTCGGCCGCCCCGAACCCGTCGTGGCAGGGCACCCCGGACGCCCCGACCCTGGCCTTCCTCGGTCGCATCGACGAGCCGCGCAAGGGCCTGCCCGTGCTGGCGGCCGCGATGTCCCAGGTCCTGTGCACGCACCCCGGCACGCGGCTGCTCGTCGCGGGCCCGGGCGACGTCGACGCCGCGCGCGAGCGGATGGCGCCCGAGGTGGCCAGGGCCACGGAGTTCCTCGGCATGGTGTCCGACGACGACAAGGCGGCCCTGCTGTCCTCGGTCGACGCGTACGTCGCGCCCCACACCGGTGGCGAGTCCTTCGGCATCGTCCTGGTCGAGGCGATGAGCGCTGGGGCCCCGGTCGTCGCGAGCGACCTGGCCGCGTTCGTGCGCGTGCTCGACGGCGGCCGCACCGGCGTGATGTTCGCCAACGAGGACCACCAGGACCTCGCGGCGAAGCTGTGCGGCCTGCTCGAGGACCCGCGCGAGCGCGCCCGCCTCTCGGAGGAGGGGCACCGGCGGGCGATGGTCTTCGACTGGTCGGAGGTGGCCCGCGACGTGATGGCCGTCTACGAGATGGTGACGCACGGCGCCGAGGAGGGCCGCTACGAGTCGGGCTCGGACACGCGCTGGACGAGGCTGCTGCGCGGACGGCGTGGAGGTGAGGAGACGTGGACGCGCTGACCTGGGGCGCGGTCGCCGTCGCCCTCCTGCTGGGTGTCGCCTGGTACCTGTCCTACAGCGCCGCCCGGCTCGACCGGCTGCACACCCGCGTCGAGGGGTCGCTGTCCGCCCTCGACGCCCAGCTCGTCCGCCGGGCCGAGGCCACCCTGGAGCTGGCCAACTCCGGCGCCCTGGACCCCGCGTCCGCGCTCATGCTCGTCAGTGCCGCGTCGGAGTCGCTCGAGGCGCACAACGAGCGCGCGCTCGAGGACGACCTGCTCGAGGGCCAGGTCTTCGGCCCCCGGGAGGGCATCGAGAGCGGACTCACCGAGGCGCTGCAGGCCGCCCTGTCCGCGGACGTCGTCGCCCACCTGCGCCAGGACCCCGCCGGTCCGGCTGCCGCCGCTCTCGAGCGGGTGGAGGCTGCCGGGATGCGGGTGCAGCTCGCCCGCCGGTTCCACAACGACGCCGTGACCGACGTCCGCCGGGTCCGGCGCAAGCAGGTGGTGCGGGTGTTCCGGCTCGCCGGCCACGCCGAGCTGCCCCGCACCGTCGAGTTCGACGACGAGCTCCCGCCGGCCGTCCGCAGCACCTGACCCGCGAACGCCGGACCCGCGTCGGGTGTCAGCGGGCGAGCAGGCCCTGCACGACGAGGGCGACGCCGAAGGCGAGGAACGCGACCGAGGCCCCGATCTTGATGACCTTCTCCGGCAGCTTGCGGCCGAGCACCGCGCCGACGCCGATCGCCAAGGCGTCCGCCAGCACCATGCCGAGGGTGCTGCCCACCCACGTGCCGAACCAGCCCTCCTTGGTGGCGAGGGTGATGGTGGCCAGCATGGTCTTGTCGCCGAGCTCGGCGAGGAAGAACGCCGTGCCGACGGCGAGCAGCGCGGCGCCGGTGCTGCGACGTGCCTTGTCCGCCTCGTCCTCGGTGAGCTCGTCGCCGCGCAGCGTCCACGCCGCGAACGCCAGGAAGGCCACGCCGGCCACGACGTTGACCAGCCACTGGTGGTCGCTGAACGCCGTGCCGACCAGCCGGCCGATCCCCACCGAGGCGAGGTGGACGACGGCGGTCGCGACCGTGATGCCGAGCAGGACCTGCCTGGCGCGGTACCTCGTCGCGAAGGTCATCGCCATCAGCTGGCTCTTGTCGCCGAGCTCGGCGACGAAGATGACGGCGGTGCTGAGCAGGAATGCGTACATGGGTGTGTCTCCTCCGGCGCCCGGCCGAGGAGACCCGTGTCCGGACGTCCCTTCGACCAGGACGCCCGTCGTGGGTACGTCGAACTGGTCGAAAGTCTCGTCCGCCACCTGCGGAGGGTGGCCCACCGCACCGGACCCGGGGGTCAGTGTGTCGACGCGGCGGTTGGGGACTACTCCCTTTCGGCGACGAGCGTATGCCGTGCGGCCGGGCCGCCCGTCACCGGGTCCGGAGCGCGCCTGGCGCACCGGTCCACACGGGCGACTCCCCGGCATACCGGGTCCCGGCCACCAACTACCATGGAGGGGAAGCGCGCCCCCTGCGCTGCGCCCTCTGAACGACCGGAAGTAGGCACCTTCATGTCCGCCGACACGACCACCCCCACGACCCCGCCCGGCACCGGCACCCAGCGCGTCAAGCGCGGCATGGCCGAGATGCTCAAGGGCGGCGTGATCATGGACGTCGTCACCCCCGAGCAGGCCAAGATCGCCGAGGACGCCGGCGCCGTCGCCGTCATGGCGCTCGAGCGCGTCCCCGCCGACATCCGCGCCCAGGGCGGTGTCTCCCGCATGTCCGACCCCGACATGATCGACGGCATCATCGAGGCCGTCTCGATCCCGGTGATGGCCAAGGCCCGCATCGGTCACTTCGTCGAGGCCCAGGTGCTCCAGTCCCTCGGGGTCGACTACATCGACGAGTCCGAGGTGCTGACCCCGGCCGACTACACCAACCACATCGACAAGTGGGCGTTCACCGTCCCCTTCGTGTGCGGTGCGACCAACCTCGGCGAGGCCCTGCGCCGCATCACCGAGGGCGCGGCGATGATCCGCTCCAAGGGCGAGGCCGGCACGGGCGACGTCTCCAACGCCACCACCCACATGCGCAAGATGCGCGACCAGATCCGCTGGCTGCAGAACCTGCCCGAGGACGAGCTGTACGTCGCGGCGAAGGAGCTCCAGGCCCCGTACGACCTGGTCAAGGAGGTCGCCGAGAAGGGCAAGCTGCCCGTCGTGCTCTTCACCGCGGGCGGCATCGCGACCCCGGCCGACGCCGCGATGATGATGCAGCTCGGCGCCGAGGGCGTCTTCGTGGGCTCCGGCATCTTCAAGTCCGGCAACCCGGCCCAGCGCGCCGAGGCGATCGTCAAGGCGACGACCTTCTACGACGACCCCGACGTGATCGCCAAGGTCTCCCGCGGCCTGGGTGAGGCCATGGTCGGCATCAACGTCGACGAGATCCCCGAGCCGCACCGCCTGGCCGAGCGCGGCTGGTGACACCCGCGGCCGGCGGGACCCCCGCCCGCC
>NZ_JBHUYG010000056.1:0-27972 GCF_042668795.1 Pedococcus sp. NPDC057267
GGCCGGCACGACGCCGGCCGGGCCCGCTTGCGACCCACAACGGCGGAGGTTCCAATGGTGCGGCGCCTCGGCCCTCCCGAGGGCGGGTGCACGACGAGGGGCCGGGCCACGACCAGGAGGCGATGATGAGCGGCAACGGCGGGGTCCTCGCCACGATCGCGGAGCCCGTGGTGATGGCCGCGCGCATGGGGTGGCAGATCCTGTGGCCGCTCATCCTGGGCTTCACGCTGTCCGGTGTGGTGCAGGCCGTCGTGCGCCGCGAGGTGGTGCGCAGGTACCTGGCAGGGGACTCGCCCCGCAACCTCGCCTGGGCCACGGGTCTCGGTGCCGCCTCGTCCTCGTGCTCGTATGCCGCGGTCGCGCTGGCCCGCTCGCTGTTCGTCAAGGGTGCGTCACTGGCGTCGGCGATGGCCTTCGAGATCGCGTCGACGAACCTGGTCCTCGAGCTCGGCATCATCCTCGCGCTCTTCATGGGCTGGCAGTTCACACTGGCCGAGTTCGTGGGTGGCCCGCTCATGATCGTCCTGGTCGCGGTCGGCTTCCGGCTGTGGTTGCGGGGCAGGGTCGTGGACCGGGCCCGTGAGGAGGCCGAGCAGGGCCGGGCGGGTGCGATGGAGGGCCACGCAGCCATGGACATGTCCGTCCAGGGGGAGGGGTCGTGGTGGCGTCGGCTGAGGTCCCCCGACGGGGTCACGGCCGTGTCGCACTACTTCGTCATGGACTGGGCGTCGGTCATCCGTGACATCGTGCTGGGGCTGCTCGTGGCGGGCGTCGTGGCCGCCTGGGTGCCGGTGTCGTGGCTGCAGGCGTTCTTCCTCACCGACAACCCGGTCCTGGCGTCCCTCTGGGGTCCTGTCGCCGGGCCGCTCGTGGCGGTGGTCAGCTTCGTCTGCTCCGTCGGGAACGTCCCCCTGGCAGCGGTGCTCTGGAACGGCGGCATCAGCTTCGGGGGAGTGGTCAGCTTCATCTTCGCCGACCTGATCATCCTCCCCATCCTGAACATCTACCGCCGCTACTACGGCACGGCCGCGGCGCTGCGCATCACCGGCGTCTTCTACCTGGCGATGGTCCTGACCGGGTATGCCGTGGAGCTCCTCTTCCGCCCCCTCGGCCTAGTGCCCGAGAAGCGCTCGGCGACGGTGACCGAGGCCTCGTTCACGTGGGACTACACCACGTGGCTCAACCTTGTCTTCCTCGTGCTTGCCGCCGTGCTGGTGACCCGGTTCGTGCGCACCGGCGGTGTCCCGATGCTGGCGCAGATGAACGTTTCCGGGGACGGGCACGAGGACGGCGCCCACCACCACTAGCCCTGGCAGTGGTGGTGGGCGCCCTCGCGGCCGTCAGTCGCGCAGGGCGTCCAGCACGGTGGCGAGGTCGGGGCTGTTGCGCCGGTTGTAAGGCAGCCTGGACAGGGCCATGCCCATGAGGCAGCTGTCCGTGAGCGCTGCGCCGACCAGCCCGCCGCCCACCGCGGCCGAGACCCACTTCGTCCACGGGGCGACGACGCTGGCGAGCACGCCGGTCAGCACGATGCCGCCGGCCACGAGCCGTACCTGTCGCTCGAGCTCCCAGGTCCGGGTGCCACGGGTCAGTGGGCCGCCGGCGGACTCCCACGCCGTGACACCACCCGTGAGGACGTGCACGTTGCCGGGCCCGGCCGCGGTGAGCAGGCCCTCGGCCTGGCCGGCCCTGGCGCCGGAACGGCAGATGAGGACCACGTCCTCGTCGAGGTGGCTTCGCAGCTCCTCGCGGTGCTCGCGGAGCAGGTCGAGCGGCACGTTGTAGGAGCCCGGGATGTGGGCCGTGGTGAACTCGGCAGGCGTGCGCACGTCGAGCAGTCGCGGGGCGTCGTCGCCCTCGAGCCACTCGCGGAGGGCGGCGGCGTCCAGCGCGGTCGCGCGCGCCGGGGTCGGGGTGGTGGTCGGCGTGGTGGAGGTCATGGGTCCTTCGGGGTTAGGGGTTCTACGGGTGGTCGACGAGGTGGGCGTGAAGGGGTGGTGCCGGGCACCCGTGCCCCGCCGCATGATGGAGTTCGAGGTCCGGGTGGTGGGACGAGGGGCGCCCGAGCGCACGCCGGGCCGGCGGCTCAGAACAGGCTGGGGACGCTGCGGGCCGCCGTGTACAGCGCGACCGCGACGAGGAGCACGGCGAACGCGCGGGTGAGGTGCCGCGGCGCGACGCGGGCCGCGACACGGCCGCCCACGAGGCTGCCGGCGACCGCCGCCGCGGTGAAGGCGAGGATCACGCCCCAGTCGAGCGACATCCCGCTGCCCGCTCGGGCGCCCAGCGCGGTGGCGCTGTTGACGGCGATGACGAGCAGCGAGGTCCCCACGGCGACGGGCATGGGGAAGGCCAGGGCGAGCACGAGCGCCGGGACGAGGGCGAACCCGCCGCCCACGCCGAAGAAGCCGGTGAGCAGGCCGACGGCGGTCGCCGTGACGACGACCTTGGCGACGCGCGGGCAGGCGCAGGAGAGCGGGCGCAGGGTGAGCATGGGCTCGGCCGTCGTGTCGTCCTCGGCGTCGCCGGCCTCCCCACGACGCAGTGACCGCCGGAGCATGAGGGTCGCGACGACGAGCATGAGGGCGGCGAACGCCGAGAGCAGCACGGCAGGGCGCACGTGGGTGGCCAGCGCCGAGCCCGCGACCGAGCCGGCGGTGCCGAGGGCGCCGAAGGCGAGGCCCTGCCCGAACCGGACGTTGCCGCGGCGGGCGTGGGGCAGCATCGCGATCAGCGAGGTGATCCCGACGATCAGCAGGGAGCTGGTCGTGGCCTGCCTGGGGTCCTGCCCCAGCAGGTACACGAGGGCGGGGACGGTGAGGATCGAGCCGCCGCCACCCAGTGCGCCCAGGGACAGGCCGATGAGCAGCCCGACGGGCAGGACGAGCGGTGACATGTCAGGGATCTCCTGGGTGAAGGTGCCGGGGACAGGGGTGGGGGGATGTCCCCTGTCCCCGGCGGGGTGCGCCCACGGGTCCGGCAGGGGGGAGCCGGGTGGGCACGACCGGGCGCTGCGGAGGGGGGTTGCGGCGCCCGGTGGTACGGGACTGCCGAGCGGCTGCTCGGCTGCGGGGCCGGGGGCCCCGCAGCGCGGTCAGCGGCTGAACAGGCGGGACAGGAAGCCGCCGCCGGACGCGGCCGCCTTCTCTGCGTCGCTGTGTCCGGCGCAGCGGTCGGCGCGGGGGACGCGGGCCATGACCTGGTCGACGTGCTGGCCGCAGCCGGCCCAGGTGGTCTTGCCGCAGACCTTGCAGTTGACGGGACGGCACATGGTGGTTCTCCTTCGAGGGGTGGTGGTGTGGGGAGGGTGAGTGGAAGGGGGACGGGTCGTGGTCGGGGCGTCCCGCCCGGTCAGGCGGCGGAGGCCATGGGGAGGCCGGCAGCCGCGGCGTTCTCGCCGAAGCTGTCGTCGACGGCCACCACGGGCACCTTGCGTGCCGCGAGGACGGAGGCTGCGATGGACGCCCGGTAGCCACCGGCGCAGTGCACCCAGACCTCGCCGGCGGGCACCTCGTCGAGGCGCTCGAGCAGTTCGTGCAGGGGGATGTTCACGGCGCCCTCGATGTGGCCCTCCGCGAACTCGTTGACGCGGCGGACATCGAGGACCTCGACGCGTCGGTGGTGACGGACCTGTGCGAGGTCGGCGAAGACCGCGCGCTCGAAGCTGCCGAGCTCCTCGTCGGTCCAGTCCTCCGGGGTGCCGGTGGCGGCGCCCTCGAGCCGGTCGATGCCGATGCGCACCAGCTCCCGCTGGGCCTCGGCGACCTGCTCGGGCGAGTCGCCCAGCAGGGTCAGGGGGGTGCCCCAGGGGATGAGCCAGCCCAGGTAGGTCGCGAACTGGCCGTCGAGCCCGAAGTTGAGGGTGCCGGTCACGTGCCCGGCGGCGAAGGCGGTGCGGGTCCGCAGGTCCACGACCCACTCGCCGGCGTCGATGCGGGCCGCGAGGGTCTCCTTGTCGGCGGTCGCGGGCGCGTCGAGGTCGGGGGCGCCCGGGCCGGTGCTGTTGGCCGGTCCCATGTGCACGTAGTACGCGGGGTATGCGTCGAGCCCGGCGAGGGTGTCCGCGACCCACGTCTCCTCGGCCTGGGTCAGGGCGGGGTTCTGCCGCTTCTCCGCGCCGATCGTCGACGCGGTCGTGTCCCCCGTGGACCCGGCCGAGCAGAACGAGCCGAAGCCGTGGGTGGGCAGCACGTGGGTGTGCTCGGGCAGCTCGTCCGCGAGCCGGTGGGCCGAGGCGAACTGGTGGTGGACCAGCGCATCGGTGTGGTCGTGGCCGAGCAGGTCCGGCCGGCCCGTCGCGCCGAAGAGGAGCGACCCGCCGGTGAACACGCCGACCGGGTCGAAGTCCTCGCCCGGCGCGGCTGCGGACTCCAGCGCGTAGGACAGGTGCGTGTAGGTGTGGCCAGGGGTGGCGATGGCCCGCACGCGCAGGGCGGGGGAGACCTCGACGAGGTCGCCGTCGCTGATGGGCGTGCGGTCGTAGCTGACGTCGTCTGCGGCGTTGACGTGGTATGCCGCGCCCGTGGCACGGGCGAGGGCGAGGCCGCCGGTGACGTAGTCGTTGTGGATGTGCGTCTCGAAGACGTGCGTGATGGTGACGCCCGCCTCGGCCGCCAGGGAGAGGACCCGGTCGATGTCGCGCTGCGGGTCCACGACGACGGCGACCGAGCCGTCGTGCGCGAGGTAGGAGCGGTCGCCGAGGGTCGGGGTGTCGATCGGCACGATGACCGGGGTGCTCACGGTCGTGTCCGTGTTCATGGGATGTCCTTCGGGGTGTGGAGGTTCAGGGTCGGGAGGTCGGGGTCCGGGTCTCAGGCGACCTACGGCCGGGTGCCCGTGACGACGGGGCGGCCCGAGTGGGCCCAGGCGGAGGTGCCGCCGGCGACGGACCAGGCGTCGAACCCCGCGCGGCGCAGGTAGTCGGTCATGGCGAGGCTGCGGTTGCCGCTGGCGCAGATGACGTAGAGCGGTCGGCTGCGGTCCAGCTCCGGGACGCGCGACGGGAGCTGCCCCATCGGCACCAGGACGGCACCGGGGACGTGGCCCCCGACGTACTCGCCCGGCTCGCGGACGTCGATGACGGTGGCGCCGTCCGCGTGGGCGGCGGCGAAGGTGTCGAGGGCGACCTCGGACATCGGAGAACTCCTTCAGGTGATGGGGGAGATACCTAGTGGGGTATCCGACGAGACGTAACCGTAGTACCCTCGGGGGTATTCCAGTCAAATCGAGAACGGGCGTGTCGCAGCCCCAAACGCCTGGGGGCGCAAGGAGCCGCAACGGCCGGGAATGTTCCCCGGCGCACCTCGGTTGCATACCCCAGCCGGTATCGGCGAAACACTTCCGACACAGGAGAGAGAGACATGAGCACCCAGACCCTCACCGGTGCCAACTTCGAGTCCACCATCACCGGGAACGACATCGTCCTCGTGGACTTCTGGGCTGCCTGGTGTGGCCCGTGCCGCCAGTTCGCGCCCGTCTTCGAGGCCGCCTCGGAGCAGAACCCCGACATCGTCTTCGGCAAGGTCGACACCGAGGCCGAGCAGGCCCTGGCCGCCGCGGCGAGCATCACGTCCATCCCCACCCTGATGGCCTTCCGGGACGGCATCCTGGTCTTCGCCCAGCCCGGTGCCCTGCCGGCGTCGGCGCTGGACCAGGTGATCGCGGGCGTGCGAGGCCTGGACATGGACGACGTCCGCGCCCAGGTCGCCGCGCAGCAGACCGCCTGAGCCGGCCGGCACGACCGACCGCCCGGACCCACCCAACGACGACAAGGAGCACCGACATGGGCTACGCACTGAGTGCAAACCGTCACGCAGGCCTTCGCCCCGACCCTCGAGGCCACCCGGGCCGCGCTGGCCGACCAGGGCTTCGGCGTGCTGACCGAGATCGACCTCGCCGCGACCCTCAAGGCGAAGATCGACGTCGACATCGCCCCGCAGGTCATCCTCGGGGCCTGCCGCCCGCCGCTGGCCCACGCGGCGCTCTCGGCGGAGCCGTCCATCGGCCTGCTCCTGCCGTGCAACGTCGTCGTCCGGGCGGTCGACGACGACACGACCCTCGTCGAGGCCATGGACCCCCAGGTCATGGTCACCCTGACCGACAACGCCGAGCTCGGCGGTGTCGCCGACGACGCGCGTGAGAGGCTCGCCGCGGCGCTGGCCTCCCTCACCGACTGATCCCCCGCACCACCCAAGGAGACCCACGATGGTCACTCTCAACAGCGACGACATGACGCCTGTCATCAACCGCCTGCGCCGCGCGCAGGGCCAGATCGGCGGGGTCATCCGCCTCATCGAGGAGGGCCGTGACTGCAAGGACGTCGTCACGCAGCTCGCCGCCGTCAACCGGGCCCTGGACCGGGCCGGCTTCGCCATCGTCTCCTCGGGCATGCGGGAGTGCCTCACGTCGCCCGACGGCATCAACGCCGAGGACCAGGCGACGATGGAGAAGCTCTTCCTCACCCTCGCCTGACCCGGTGGCGTCCGCCACCGTCCGCGGGACAGCACAGGACGGGTCGACGGCACCCCGGCTGGGACTGCGCGCCAACGCGGCCCAGTTCACCCTGCTGGTCGCCGTCAACGCCCTCGTGGGCGGCATGCTCGGCCAGGAGCGCACGGTGCTGCCGCTCCTGGCGGGCCAGGTCTTCGGCCTGCACGCCCACACCGCGGCCCTCACGTTCATCGTCGCCTTCGGCCTGTCCAAGGCCGTGGCCAACTACGCTGCGGGCGCCTGGTCGGACCGCCACGGCCGCAAGCCCGTGCTCGTCGCGGGCTGGTTCGCGGCCGTGCCGGTGCCCCTGCTGCTGATCTGGGCTCCCACCTGGTGGTGGGTGGTCGCGGCCAACGTCCTGCTCGGCGTCAGCCAGGGCCTGACGTGGTCGACCACCGTCGTCATGAAGATCGACCTCGCGGGCCCCGGCCGCCGCGGGCTCGCCATGGGGCTGAACGAGGCCGCCGGGTACGGCGCGGTGGCCGTGACCGCGCTGGCCACCGGCTGGGTCGCGGCCCACGCCGGCCTGCGCCCGGAGCCGTTCCTCCTCGGCATCGCGTTCGCCGCGCTCGGCCTCGGGCTGTCGAGCCTGGCCGTGCGGGAGACGCACCACCACGCCCGGCACGAGGCGGTCACGGACGACGCGCCCTCGAGGGGCGAGCTGTCAGACCGGGAGGTCTTCGCCAGGACGAGCTGGCGCGACCGGACGCTCTCCGCCGCCAGCCAGGCCGGGCTCGTCAACAACCTGAACGACGGGCTGGCGTGGGGACTGTTCCCGGTGCTCTTCGCCGGCGCGGGGCTGTCGGTCGGCCGGATCGGCTGGCTGGCCGCGACCTACCCGGCCGTGTGGGGCCTCGGCCAGGTCGCCACGGGAGCGCTGTCGGACCGCTGGGGCCGCCGCGGCCTCATCGTGGCCGGCATGCTCGTGCAGGCCCTGGCGCTCGGGCTGGTCGCAGCCGCCGACAGCTTCGGCTGGTGGCTGGTGGCCACCGCGCTGCTCGGTGCCGGTACGGCCATGGTCTACCCCACGCTGCTGGCGGTCATCGGCGACGTGGCACAACCCGCCTGGCGGGCGCGGTCCGTCGGCGTCTACCGCCTGTGGCGCGACGGCGGTTTCGCCGTCGGTGCGCTGCTCGCAGGAGTGCTCGCGGACCTGTGGGGGATCAGGGCTGCCGTGCTGGCCGTCGCGGCCCTCACCGCGGTGTCCGGCGTCGTGGCCCGGGTCCGGATGGCGCCCGTCACCAGCGCAGCGGGGGCGCGAGCCTAGGCGTCGTTCGTGCGGTCGGTCTGCTCCTCGAGCAGGTCCACCAGCCGGTTCAGCACCGGCAGCGCGCGGCCCAGGACGTCCTGGTCGGCGGCCGGCAGGGCCTCGACGGCAGCGGCGAGCGACGATCCGTTGACCTGTCGCCACGAGGCCACGTGGGCGGCGCCGGCGGGCGTCAGCGAGTACTCGACGGCACGCTTGTCGGTGGCGCTGGCGGCCCGCTCCAGCATCCCGGCCGTGGCCAGCGTGTTGGCGAGGGTGCTCACCGAGTTGGGAGCCAGGCGCAGTGCCTGTGCGAGCTCGCCCGGCCGCGACCCCGGGCGCTCCTCGACGACGCTGAGCAGCTCGAGCTGGGCGACGCTGAGCGGAAGGGTGGGGAGGTTCGCTCGTGCGGCCCTGCGCATGGCGCGGCGCAGGCGGGCCACGAGGTCCGCGAAGGTCGCGGTCAGGTCCGGCCCGGCTGCACTCATGGCGTCAGGCTCCCACGGGGTCAGGGTGGTCGGGCGTGGTGCCCGGCTGCCGGGACCCGGCGGTGAGCGCGAGGAGCAGGCAGGCCACCGCGAGTGCGCCCAGGACCAGCGGCGCACCGGTCCAGCCCCACGCCTCGCCGAGGTGGACGCCCAGGGCGGCGAGCGCGACCCCCACCGAGGTGCCGAGCGCGCGGGCCACGTTGATCATGCCCCCCGTGACGGCGGACGCCTCGGGCGGGATCGCGGTCATCACCATGGCGTTGTTGGCGGGCAGGACGAGGCCGAGGCTGGCCCCGCTGAGGACGAGCAGGGCGGCGACGAGCCCGGGGGAGGACCAGGCGACGCACTGGGCCACGGCGCTCGCGGCCGCGACCAGGGCGCCGATGCGCACGCGGGTCGCGTTGCCCACCGACCGGCCCACGCGCGCCCCGAACAGCGCGGTCAGGGCGAAGCCCACCGGCAGGCAGGTCAGGACGAGGCCGCCGCGCCCCACGCCGGCGCCCCAGGCGTGGAAGACCTGCGGGTAGAGCACCAGGGGGGCGAAGAGGGCGAGGTAGCCGAGCAGGGCGCCGAGCAGCCCGGCGCCGATCCCGGACTCGCGGACCCGGGCGGGGGAGGCCAGGGGTGCCTGCACGCGCTGCTCGACCCGCCAGAACCCCGTCGTGGTCGCGACCGCCACCACGGCCGCCAGTCCCACGACCAGCCACAGGGGGTGCGGCTCGGCGAGCTGGGCCAGCACCCACAGCGCCAGCAGCGTGCTCACCCCCAGCAGCGCGGCGCCCCTGAGGTCGCCGCGCTCCCGCTCGTGCAGGTCACGGCTGCGCGGGAGCAGCAGCAGGCCGGCGACGATCGCCACCGCGCCGACGGGCACGTTGACCCAGAAGACCCACCGCCAGCCGAGCCCCTCCACGAGCACGCCGCCGAGGGCCGGCCCGGCGGCCAGCCCGAGGGCCTGGGCCGCGGCCTGCACGCTCAGGGCGGCGCGGACGCGGCTGCGGTCGACGCTGCGCACCACGAGCGCGACGCTGTTGGCCTGCAGCAGCGCGGCGGCCAGGCCCTGGACCGCCCGCGCCGCGACCAGCCACCCCAGCGTCGGGGCGAACCCGCAGGCGGCCGAGGCCATCGTGAACAGGCCGAACCCGTAGACGTACAACAGCTTGCGGCCCCGCGCGTCGGACCATCGACCCACAGGGACCAGTGCCACCGCCAGCACGCCCAGGTAGGCGAGCGACACCCACTGGACCTGCGCCAGGGGAGCTCCGAAGTCCGACCCCATCCGCGGGAACGCGAGGGCGACGATGCTGGCGTCCAGCTGGCCCATGAACGCGCCCAGGCAGACGGCCAGCACGGCCGCCCACGGGGCCCGGGGGTGCTCGCGGACCCAGTGGGGGCGCGCCACCTCGGTGCCCAGGCGCCTGCGGAACCCTTGCCACGCTGCTGCTGCCACGAGGTCAGTCTGTCACAGACAGATGTATGCCGGGAACGCAGCTCAGGTGCGGGCGGCCGGGGGCAGCAGGGCGCCGTCGCCCTGGGGCCACGCCGCCGGCTCGGGCCCGAGGCGGCTCAGCGCGCGCACCTGCTCGCGGCACCACACGGACACCTCACGCCGTCCGGCCAGGACGTCACCGGCGAACTCGGGCCACGGCACCCACTCGGTGTCGGCGACCTCGTCGGGCAGGGGCGCCAGCGTGCGGTCGGCGAGCTCGCCGGCATACACGGGGCACCACTCGTCCTCCACCACGCCGTCCATCTCCGCGCGGTAGGTGAACAGGGGAAGGACGAGTCGCAGCGAGACCGGCTGCGTGCCGAGCTCGTCCCGTGCCCGGCGTGCCACGGCCTGCGGCAGCGGCTCACCCGGGGCGGGGTGGCCGCAGACCGAGTTGGTCCACAGGCCCGGGAAGGTCGCCTTCCCCAGCGCGCGACGGGTGACGAGCAGGGCGCCGTCGGGGTCGAAGAAGTATGCCGAGAACGCCAGGTGCCGCGGCGTCGACCCGTGGTGCACGGCCGCCTTGGGCATCGTGCCGACGGCGTTGCCGCGCTCGTCGAGCAGGACCACGACCTCGGTCACGCCGCCCGCCCGAGCTCGTTGACGGCGGCCGAGAACACCCACGGAGCCGCGGCCGCCGCGGGCACCAGCGCCCGCCGGACCAGGCGCGGGCGGGTCGACTGGCGCAGCGCCGCGGTCAGCGCGGAGCAGCGCCACGTGGCAGCCAGCCAGCCGCGTTCGTACTGCGACGGGCGTCCGGCCAGGAGTGCGGCGACCGCGGCGCGCGCCTGGGCGAGGCCGAGGGAGATGCCCTCGCCGGTGAGCGCATCGACGTAGCCGGCGGCGTCGCCGACGAGGAGCACCCGTCCGGCCGTGCGCCGACGGCTGCGCTGGCGCAGGGGCCCCGCCCCGGCGACGGGGGAGACTGCCTCACACCCGGTGAGCCGCTCGAGCAGCGGCCGGAACCCGGTGAGGTGCTCGGCGAACGGCGCGCGGTGGTCGCTCAGGACCGCCACGCCGACCACGTCGTCGGCGACGGGGGTGACGTAGGCCTCTGCGCGGGCGCCCCAGAGGACGTCGACGTGGTCGGACCAGGGCGCGATGCGGAAGTGCTGCCGCTGCCCGAACCGGGGCCGCCCGCCCACCGGGTGGTCGAGCCGCAGCAGCCGTCGGGTGGGCGAGTGCAGGCCGTCGGCGGCGAGCACGTGGCGGGCGGCCAGGGTCGGCCCGGTGGTGCCGTGGAGGCCGTGGGTGCGGACCTCGACGCGGTCGGCGTGCTGGTCGAGGCCGTCGAGCGCGAGGGGCAGCACCTCGACCCCGGCGCGGGCGACCTGCGCCGACAGGCGGCCCTGCAGCTCGGTGCGGCGGACGCCGAGCCCGGCGCCGGCGCGGAAGTCGGCGACGGCGCTCGCGGTCGGGCCGAGGTAGCGGATGCCGCGGAAGGCGTGACCGTCCGGCTCGACGCCCAGCTCGGCCAGGGCCGCCACCCCACCGGGCATCAGCCCCTCGCCGCAGGCCTTGTCGACGGGCCCGCTGCGCGGTTCCAGGACCTGCACCGTGAGGCCCTGTCGCGCGGCATACAGGGCACAACCGAGCCCCACCGGCCCGCCGCCCACGACGAGCACGTCCACCGGGCTGCTGCCGGTCACGCGGCGACCTGCTCCGGGCGCAGCGCCCGGTCCTCCACGCGGATGCGCACCGTCAGCAGCGCCGCGTCCAGCACCGTGAACGCCGCGGCCGTCACCCAGGCGCTGTGCACCAGCGGGAGGGCGAACCCCTCGACGACGACCGCCACGTAGTTGGGGTGCCGCAGGAGGCGGTAGGGGCCGGCGGTGACGAGGGGCAGGCCGGGCACCACGATGACCCGCGTGTTCCACCGCGGCCCGAGGGTGGCGATGCACCACCAGCGCAGTCCCTGCGACGCCAGGGCGAGGACGAGCATCGGCCAGCCCAGCGCCGGCACGAACGGCCGGTCCGCGACCACGACCTCGACGAGCGCCCCCACGAGGAGGGCCGTGTGCAGCGCCACCATCGCGGGGAAGTGGCCGCGCCCGAACTCGACCCCGCCACGGCGGAACGCCCAGTCGGCGTGCCGACGGGAGACGAGGAGTTCGGCCAGGCGCTCGAGCCCGACGGCGACGACGAGCGCTGCGTAGAGCAGCTGGGAGGTGTCCACGACCGACTCAGCCCACGGCCCGCAGGAGCACCATCTCGAGGCAGAAGCCTGGCCCCATGGCCATGAGCATGCCGTACGACCCGGGGGCCGGCGGCCGCTCGCGCAGGGTGTCCGCGAGGACGTGCAGGACCGAGGCCGAGGAGAGGTTGCCGATGCGGTCGAGCGAGCGCCAGGTCACGCCGAGCGCGTCGTCCGCCACCTCGAGGGCGTCCTCCATCGCCTCGAGCACCTTCGGGCCGCCGGGGTGGGCGACCCAGAAGCCGACGTCCGCCCGGGTGAGCCCGTGGTCGGCGAGGAACCCGTCGACGTCGGCCCGCAGGTGGCTGCGCACGAGCTCGGGCACCTCGACGCCGAGGACGATGCGCAGCCCCGTGGCGCCGACGTCCCACCCCATCGCGCGCTCGCTGTCCGGGTAGAGGCGGCTGCGCGTCGACAGCACCCGCACGTCGGGCTGCCCGGTGGTCGTGCCGTCCTCGCCGGTGGGCCCGGCCGCTGCCCGTTCCGAGCCGAGCAGGACGACGGCCGCGGCGCCGTCGCCGAACAGCCCGCTGGCCACGAGGTTCGCGGTCGAGGTGTCGTCGTGCTGGACGGTCAGGCTGCACAGCTCGACCGACAGCAGCACCGCGACGGCGTCCGGGTGACCGAGCAGGTGGTCGTGCACGCGCGCCACGCCAGCAGCCCCGGCGACGCAGCCCAGCCCGACGACGGGCACGCGCTTCACGTCGGGCCGCAGACCGATCCGGGCGGCGATGCGGGCGTCGAGGGACGGCACGGCGAGGCCGGTCACGGTCGTGGAGAGGATGAGGTCGACGTCGGCGGGGGTGAGGTCGGCGTCCTTGAGCGCGTCGACGACGGCCTGCGCGCCCAGCTCGACGGCTGCCGCGATGAACGCGTCGTTGCTCTCGCCGAAGTCCCGCAGCCCGGCATACCGCTCCAGGGGGAGGGCCAGGTGGCGCTGGCTGACCCCGGCGTTGGCGTGGATCCGCTCGAGCAGGGCGCGGTCGACGCCCCGGGCGCCGAGCATGTCGGCGAGGGCGGCGGTGACCTCGGCCTGGGCGTACCGGTGGTCGGGGAGCACTCCGGCGACTGAGGCGATGCGGGTCACCGCACGAGCGTAGGCACACCCGCAACGGGCGCGCCTCACGAGGCGTCGTGATCGTCGCCACGACCGGCGGTGACGACGAGGGCGGTCGTCCCCACACCCTCGCCCCTAGGGTGGGCCCGTGCCCGGCCGACCAGGACCCGACGCGGCAGTCCCCGCGTCCTCCGCCCCCGTCCTCGGGCTGGCGCGCGCCTGCCACCCCGGCCCGACCGTCGCCGTCACCGTGCTCACCGCCCTGCTGGCGGTGGCGCTGGGCCTCCCGCGGTCGGCCCTGCTGCTCGTGACGGGGGCGGTTCTCACCGGGCAGCTCACCATCGGGTGGTCCAACGACGTCATCGACGCGGCCCGCGACCGCGTGGTCGGGCGCGCGGACAAGCCCGTGGCGAGCGGGCAGGTGGCCGAGCCGGTCGTGCGCGTCGCGATCGGCGTCGCGGGCCTCCTCTGCGTGGGGCTGTCCCTCGCCTGCGGCTGGCGCTCGGCGCTCGTGCACCTGGGGCTGGGAGTGGCGTCGGGGTGGGCGTACAACCTCGGCCTCAAGCGCACCGCGTGGTCCGCGGTGCCGTATGCCGTCGCCTTCGGGGCGCTGCCGGCGGTCGTGTCCCTGGCGGGGCCGGGACGGCAGTGGCCGCCGCCGTGGATGGTCCTCACCGGCGCACTGCTCGGCGTGGGGGCGCACCTGCTGAACGCGCTGCCGGACCTCGCCGACGACGCCGTGACCGGCGTGCACGGTCTGCCGCAGCGCCTCGGGGCGCGCCGGGTCCGCGTCGTGGCGGCGGTCGTGCTGCTGGCCGGCTCGGGGGTGGCGACGTTCGGGCCTGCGGGGAGGGCGCCGTTCTGGGCGCTGCTCGGGCTCGGGCTGTGCCTCGTCCTCGCGGTGGCCACCGCGGTGCTGCGCGGGCGGCTGCCGTTCGATGCGGCGGTGGGCATCGCGCTGGTCGACGTGGTTGCCCTGGTCCTGCGCTGAGCGGGCCGGTCCCCGCGGCGGTAGCGTCGACGGTGGTGCGCCGGGCCCGGTCGCGCCGTGGCCCGAGCCCCGGAGGCGACCATGCCCCTCGTCCGCATCGACCTCGTCCGTGGGCGGGACCCCGAGCAGCTGCGCACCTTGCTGGACACCGTCCACGAGGCGATGGTCGCGGCCTTCGGGGTGCCCGAGACCGACCGGTACCAGGTGCTCACCCAGCACGAGCCCGGCGACCTCATCGCCCTCGACACGGACCTGGGCTTCGCGCGCACCGACGACCTCGTGCTGCTGCAGTTCACCAGCCGCGAGCGCACCGACGAGGCGAAGACCGAGCTCTACCGGCGCCTCGCGGTCGACCTGCACGAACGGTGCGGGCTGGCGCCCAGCGACCTGGTGGTGACGCTGGTCGAGAACGGGCCTGCGGACTGGTCCTTCGGCGGCGGCGTGGCCCAGTTCGTCACCGGCGACCTCTAGCCAGGGGCGATCTGCGGGACGTCCGGTTCGGAGGGCTGTCCCCGTGCGCAAGCCCTGCCGGAGCGGCCGCCGGCTGGGGCGGTGGACGGAGGACCTCCGGCACTGACGCCGTGGCCCGGCCCCACGGGACGGTGGGCGGGTGGAGACGGGTGTCCGCACGAGCCGACCCGGTCGGCCCGGGCTGCGTGCGCTGCTGACGGCGGTGCTGTCCGCGGCGCTGACGGCGGCCCCGGTCGCGGGGTGCGCCACGGCGCCGGCGCCCCCGTCCTCGACGGCGTCGGCGACCAGCGCGTCGACGACGTCGCCGTCGTCGACGGCGAGCCCGAACGGCACCTCGGGGGGCACCTCGGGCGGCACCTCGTCGCCGGGGCCGTCCGGTACGACGACTGCCACTCCACGGCCCCCGTCCACGACGCCCGCGCGACCCAGCACGAGCGGCACACCGGGGCCGTCGACCGCACCCGCCGTGCGCGCCGGGCAGCCGGCCTGGGTCGCGGTCTCGGTGGCCACGCTGTGGCGGTCGCCGTCGTCACCGCGTGCCGTGGACGCCCCGGCCCTGCGCGCCCCCGCGGACGTCCGGGCGTGGCTGGCAGGGATGACGCTCACCGACCGCAGGGGGCTGCAGGGGCGCGCGGAGACGCAGTCGCTGCTCGGTGACCGGCTGCTCGTCACGGCCGTGAGCGGCACGTGGGCATCGGTCGTCGCGCCCGACCAGCCGACGCCCAAGGACTCGCGGGGCTACCCGGGCTGGGTGCCGGTGCGCCAGCTGAGCGCCGTGGCCCCGCGGTCGGGCTCGCAGGCCGCCACCGTGGTCGCGCGGACGGCCTGGCTGCGCGGCGACGACGCGGCGGGTGCCCGGGTCGTCGAGGTGAGCTTCGGCACCCGGCTGCCCGTCCTCGGCACGGCCGGCGGGCTCGTGCGGGTGGCGCTGCCGGGCGGCGTCGTCCGGCGGGTCGACCCGGCCGCCGTGGTCCGGACCACGACGAGCGGTCGTGCGCTGCCCGGCACGGGCGCCTCGGTCGTGGCGTCGGCGCAGGCGTTCACCGGCCTGCCGTACCTGTGGGCCGGGCGGTCCGGCTTCGGGTTCGACTGCTCGGGTCTGACCTCGCTGGTCTACCGCGTCCACGGCGTGCGCATCCCGCGCGATGCCGACGCGCAGGCGCTTGCGGGACGCCGCGTCGCGTCCACGTCGATGGCCCCCGGTGACCTGCTCTTCTACGCCACCTCGAGCGGCTACGTGCACCACGTGTCGATGTATGCCGGGTCGGACCTCATGGTCCAGTCGCCGGCGACCGGCCAGAGCGTCCAGACCATCCCCGTCGCGACGCCGGCGTATGCCGTGCAGCTCGCGGGCGTGCGCCGCTACCTGTCCTGACGGCGCCCCAGCGGAAGTAGGCGAGGGGGACGGCGCCGAACGAGTTGACCACGACGATGGCGAGGGCCCAGCGCCACTTCGGGCCGCGGACCTGCGTGGCCGGTCGCCGGGCCAGGTCGACGAGCGCGGCCACCTTGAGGGCCGCCTCCACCGAGCCGGCGACGACGACCACCCGTCGCGTCCCCGGGCTGAGCTCGCTCCACTTCCGCGTCCTGCTCCTGGACCGCCCCACGGCACCACGATGCGCCGGGTGGCCCGGCCGCGGCAAGGTCCCGGGGGCGGTTGTGGCCCGGTGGCACGCGTCGGCACGTCGCGCGAGCCACATCCGTCCCCCGCCCCTAGGGTCGCAGGATGAAGGTCGTCGTCGTCGGTGGCACCGGCCACATCGGAACGTTCCTCGTCCCGCGCCTCGTGCGCGCCGGCCACGACGTGGTCGTCCTGAGCCGCGGGACGCGGGAGCCCTACGCCGCGGCACCCGAGTGGCAGCAGGTCGAGCGCCTCGCGGTCGACCGCGAGGCCGAGGACCGCGACGGGTCGTTCCCCGGCCGGGTCGCGGGCCTGGGCGCGGACGCGGTCGTCGACCTCGTCTGTTTCACGGTCGAGGCCGCCTCGGCTCTGGTCGAGCGGCTGCGGGGCGAGGTCGGTCACCTCGTGCACTGCGGGTCGGTGTGGCGCTTCGGCCCGAGCCGCAAGCTGCCGATCCGCGAGGACGGCGCGGCGGCAGGGCCGCCGACCGACGGGTACGGCATCGCCAAGGACGCCATCGCCCGACTGCTCGAGGAGGAGACGGCGTCGGGAGGCCTCGTCACGACCTCGCTGCACCCCGGGCACATCACCGGCCCCGGGTGGGCGCCGATCGGGCCGCTCGGCAACCTCGACCCCGGCGTGTGGCGCACCCTGTCCGCGGGCGAGCCGCTCGCCGTCCCCGGCAGCGGCGCCGAGCTGCTGCACCACGTCCACGCCGACGACGTGGCCCAGGCGTTCGAGCTCGCGGTCGCGCACCGCGACGCCGCGTCGGGGGAGTCGTTCAACGTCGTCGCCCCCAGTGCCCTGACCGTGCGCGGGTATGCCGAGATCGCCGGCGGGTGGTTCGGCCAGGAGGCGACCCTGCGCCCGCAGACCTGGGAGGACTTCCGCGCGGGCACGACGGACGAGCACGCCGACACCAGCTGGGCGCACCTGCACCGCAGCCAGTACCTCGCCATCGACAAGGCGCGCGGCCTGCTCGGCTGGCACCCCCGGCACGAGCCCGAGGACGCGGCCCTGGAGGCCGTGCGCTGGCTGGTCGAGCACGGGCAGCTCGAGGTCGCCAACCCGCTGCGGTAACCACAGGCGCCGCACGCCAACACACAGGATCGAAACGGTTCCCTGCGGGCCCGTTTCACCGTCGTTGAGCCTCACGTGAGGGCGAATCGGTTCCGTGCGGGCCCGTTTCACCGTCGTTGAGCCTCACGTGAGGGCGAATCGGTTCCGTGCGGGCCCGTTTCCCGGCTGCACGGCCCACCTCAGGGTCAGCGGCCGAGCACGCCCGCCGTCTCCAGCAGCATCGCGTGGGTGAACGCCTGGGGCAGGTTGCCCCGCAGCTGTCGCTGCTGGACGTCGTACTCCTCGGCATACAGCCCGGGCGGCCCGCACGCGGCCCGGTTGCGCTCGAACCAGCGCACGGCCTCGACGTCGTCGCCCTGGTGGTGCAGCGCCAGCGCCATCATCAGCCCACACATCGTGAACGCGCCCTGGCTCACGCCGAGCCGCTCGTCGCCGTCGTCGCCGTCGAAGAAGCGGTACAGGTAGCCGTCCTCGACGAGCTCGCGCCGCACGACATCGAGGGTCCGCCGCGTGCGTGGGTCGTCCGCGGGCAGCGCACCCCGCACCGGCGGCAGCAGCAGGGCCGCGTCGGGACCGGTCACGTCCTGCGCCCGCTGCCACGACCCGTCGGGCGCGAGGCAGCGCTGGGTGGTGTGGTGCAGGACCTTCGCGGCGAGCTGGTCCCAGCGGGACGCCTGCGACCCGGGGGCGTGCCGGGCCACCGCGCGCAGCCCGGCGACACAGGCGAGGCGCGAGTGCGTCCACCAGTGGTCGTCGAGCTCCCAGATCCCGGCGTCGGGCTCGTCCCAGGCCGTCTCGACGTGCTGCACGAGCGCCTCGACCGCTCGCCACCCGTCCCCGTCGAGGCGGTCGAGCGAGGCGGCGCGTTCGTACATGAGCATCAGCTCGCCGAACACGTCGAGCTGGGTCTGGCCGCGCACCCAGTTCCCCACGACGTCGGTGCCACCGGGGTAGCCGGGGAGGTCCAGGCGCCGCTCGTGCGGCAGGTCGGAGCCGTCGACCCGGTATGCCGGGCGCAACGGGCCGCCGCCCAAGACCCGTTCGGTGGCGAAGCGGACCGCGCTGTCGAGCAGCTCGGGCCGGCCGACGGCGCTCGACCCCATGGCCACGTAGGCCTGGTCGCGGAGCCAGACGTAGCGGTAGTCGTAGGAGTTGGACTCGTCGGCCTTCTCCGGCAGGCCGAGCGTGGCCGCGGCCACCATGCCGCCGGCGGGATGGGTCAGGCCGCACAGGACGGCGTAGGAGTGCCGGGCGTCGCGGGGGGCCGCGGTGTGCCCGAAGGCGTCCGGGACCTGGCCTCGCCATGCGGCGGTGGTGCGGTCCCAGAGCCGGTCCGGGGAGGCGCCCGGGCCGACGTCGAGCCGGCCGACCTCGAGGACGAGGTCGTGGTGCTCGCCCGGGGCCACGGACAGGTGCGCCCGCAGCCGCCCGTCCGCGTCGACGACCGCGTCGGGGGCGCCGCGCCAGCGCATCCTGTGCTCGCCGACCGTGGCCGTCCAGCTGCCGTCATCGTGGCGGCGCAGGTCACGCCAGGGCTCGCGCCCGAAGTGCGCGCGCAGGTCCAGCACCACCCGCACGTCGGCCCGGCCGGCGACCGCGTCGACCCGGCGCAGCAGGACCACCGTGTCCGGTTCCCCGGGGTAGGCGAGGGCCTCGCGGCACTCGATCTCGGTCCTCGGCGTCACCCAGCGGTCACGCCAGACCAGCGTGCCGGGCTCGTAGTACCCGCCCCACACGCAGGGCTCCACGGGTGTGACGGCATACCCGCCGTCGCCGCCCACCAGCGACGCGAGCACCGCGTCGCTGTCCCAGCGCGGCGCACACAGCCACACGACGTCGCCGCGCGGCCCGACGAGCGCGCCCCGGTGCCCGTCGGCGAGCAGGGCATAGTCGCGCAGCGAGTGGGGCGGGAACTCCGCCCAGAGCGGCGGCCCGTCCGGCGAGCTCACGAGGCCACCCGCAGGCGCTCGACGGCGTCCTCGTCCACGGTGAGCCCGTGGCCGGGACGGTCCGACGCGGGGTGGACGCTGCCACCTGAGGGGTCGAGCGTGCCGTCGAACACCTCGTCCTCGAACCGCACGTGGTCGTGGAACCACTCCAGGTGCCGCACGTTCGGGGTGGCGGCGGCCACCGCCGCGTGGAGGTGCGGCGCGCAGTGGGCCGACACCTCCAGGTGGTGCGACGCCGCGACCGCGGCGGCCCGCAGCCACTCGGTCCAGCCACCGCAGCGGGTGGCGTCCACCTGGAGGCAGTCGACGGCGCCCGCCCGGCACATGGTCTCGAAGTAGCCGATGTCGGTGCCGTACTCGCCAGCGGCGACGTCGGCGTCGACGAGCTGCCGGACGAGTGCTAGGCCCGCGAGGTCGTCGGACGACACCGGCTCTTCGAACCACGTGACGCCGGCTCCTGCGGCCTGAGCCGCCCCGAGCGCGCGGACCGCCTGTTTCGCCGAGTAGGCGCCGTTGGCGTCGACGTAGAGCTCGGCGGCGTCGCCGACGGTGTCCCGGGCCACGCGCATCCGCTCGACGTCCCGGGCGTGGTCCGCCCCGCCGGGCCGTCCGATCTTGAGCTTCACGCGGGGGATCCCCTGGTCGTGCACCCACGAGCCCAGCTGGTCGGCGAGCCGGTCGTCGTCGTAGCTCGTGAAGCCGCCGCTGCCGTAGACGTCCACCTGGTCGTGGACCCGCCCCAGCAGGTCTGTGGCGGCGACTCCCAGCAGTCGCGCGTGGAGGTCCCACAGGGCGACGTCCACGGCCGACACGGCATACCCCACCGCGCCGGCCCGGGTGGCGTTGCGAGCCGCGTGCACCATCGCGAGCCAGGTCCCGGGCACCCCGGATGCCGGGCGGCCCACGACGACCGGCGCGAGCAGCTCCTCGACGAGCGCGGCGCAGGCGGCGGGGCCGTACGTCCAGCCGGTGCCCGTCACCCCGGCGGCGTGCGCGCGGACGAGCACCATCGTGGTGGCGTCCCAGTGCGCGGTGCCGTCTGTCTCCTCGTCGGCGTCGACCGGCAGCCGCAGGGCGACTGCGTCGAGCCGCTCGACGGCCGCGCTCACGAGTGACCTCCCGGGAGGACCTCCTTGGCCTTGGTGCGCAGGCCTTGGCGCAGGACGCCCCAGCGGTCCTCGTCGCCGCGGAGCAGCGCGGTCGCGGAGTTCCGCACCTGCTCGAAGGTGGCGTGCGGCGGGATGGGCGGGACGTCCGGGTCGGTGTGCACGTCGAGCAGGGTCGGCCGGTCCGCGGCGAGTGCCTCATCCCACGCGGGGCCGACCTCGTCGGGGGAGGTGACGGTGCGGGCGGCCAGGCCGAGGCTCGCGGCGAAGGCGGCGTAGTCGACGTCGGGCAGCGTCTGGGACTCCGGGAACTTGGGGGAGCCGCCCATGGCGCGCATCTCCCACGTCACCTGGTTGAGGTCGTTGTTGTGCAGCACGGCGACGACGAGCCGCGGGTCGGACCAGTGCTCCCAGTAGCGCTTGACCGTGATGAGCTCGGCCAGCCCGTTCATCTGCATCGCGCCGTCCCCGGCGAAGACGATCACCGGCCGGTCGGGGCAGGCGAACTTCGCCCCGATGCCGTACGGCACGCCCGGGCCCATGGTCGCCAGCGTCCCGGAGAGGGAGCCGCGCATGTCGTCACGGAAGCGCAGCTGCCGCGCGTACCAGTTGGCCGAGGAGCCCGAGTCGGCGGCGACGACGGCGTTCGAGGGGAGGCGGCTCGACAGCTCGGCGAAGAGCTTCATGGGGTTCACCGGCTCGGCCGGCACCTCGGCCTCCTGCGCCATCGTCTCCCACCAGGACGCGACGCCCTTCTCGACGTCCTCTCGCCACGACCCGCGCTCGCGCGGCTTCAGCAGGGGGATGAGCGCGCGCAGGGTCGTCGCGGCGTCGCCGACGAGGTTGAGCTCGGTGGGGTACCGCATCCCGATCCGGCCGGCGTCGATGTCGACCTGCACGGCCCTCGCCTGGCCGAGCTCGGGCAGGAACTGGGTGTACGGGAAGCTCGAGCCGACGATGAGCAGCGTGTCGCAGTCCTGCATGAGCTCGTAGCTCGGGCGCGTGCCCAGAAGGCCGATCGACCCGGTGACGAACGGCAGGTCGTCGGACAGGACGTCCTTGCCCAGCAACGGTTTCGCAACGCCGGCCTGCAGCAGCTCGGCCACCTGGGTGACCTCCGCGCGGGCGCCGCGCGCACCCTGCCCGACGAGCATCGCGACCCGCTCGCCGGAGTTCAGGATCTCGGCCGCCTCCTGCAGCGCCGCGTCGTCGGGCGCCACCGTCGGCCACCGGACGCCGAGCGAGGACGGCACCATCTTGAACTCGTGGCCCGGTGGCGTGTACTCGAGCTCCTGGACGTCCGAGGGGATGATGACGGCCGTCGGCGCCTGGGCCGACATGGCCGTGCGGATGGCCCGGTCGAGGACGTTGGGCAGCTGCTCGGGGACGGTGACCGTCTCGACGAAGTCCGACGCGACGTCCTTGTAGAGGGTCGCGAGGTCGACCTCCTGCTGGTAGGACCCGCCCATCGCCGAGCGCGCCGTCTGCCCCACGATCGCCACGACCGGCACGTGGTCGAGCTTGGCGTCGTAGAGGCCGTTGAGCAGGTGGATCGCCCCCGGGCCGGACGTCGCGGTGCAGACGCCGAGGCGACCGGAGAACTTGGCGTAGCCGACGGCCTCGAACGCGGCCATCTCCTCGTGCCGGGCCTGGACGAACGCGGGGGCGTCGTCGGCCCGGGCCCAGGCGGCCAGCAGTCCGTTGATGCCGTCCCCGGCATACCCGAAGACGTGGTCGACGCCCCACTCGCGCAGCCGGGCGAGGACGTGGTCGGCAGTGGTCTGGCTCATGGGTACCTCCTGTGGCGTGGACGGGGGACGAGGGCGTAGGTGGCGAGGGCCGAGGTGAAGGCGCTGGCCGCGCTCGCGAGCGCGACGGGGCGGTGACGGGGTGAGGCCGCCGCGAGGGCTGCCATCGACAGTCCGTGCACCCCGTCGACGGCAGCGGTACGCCTGCCGACGCGGGCGAGCTCGCTCGCCGGGGCCAGGCACAGGACCAGGCCCTGCGCCACCAGGCGCGCGCCGAGGACGCGGGTGACCGGCACCTCGGCGGTCGCTGGCCTGCGTCCGGAGACCAGCTCCAGCAGGCGCCGGGTGCCGAGCAGGTATGCCGAACCCTGGGCGATCGTGAGCAGCCCCAGGGCCCGCAGCGGGAGTGGCGGGCCCTGGGCCCCCGTGCGCGCGCCCAGGCCCCGCAGCGGGCGTCGCGCCGGCATCAGGCGCTCCGGCGCAGCCACGCCCCGAGCCCGGCGGTCACGAGTGCCGCCCCGGCCGCGCCGAGCAGGCCGTGGTGGTGGGACGCCCACAGCTGCACGGACCGCTCCTTGGACCTGCCGTCGAAGATGCCGTGCGTGCCGAAGTCCCTGCCGTCGCGGCCGTCCGCGGGATCCCAGAGGTTCACGGGCTGGTCGGGGTCGCGGGGCTGGTCGGTCTGCTGGGAGTCGTAGCCGGTCAGGCCGAGGTAGCGGTCCAGGACCCCGGGGACGACGGCGTTCGCTGCGAGGGTCGCGGCGGTGCTGGAGCCCACCCAGTACTCGCGGCGGCGGGGGTGGTGGGCGGCGTACACGACAGCGCGGGCCGCGACCTCCGGCTGGTAGATGGGCGGCACGGGCTGGGCGTGCCGCGGCAGGCGGGACAGCACCCAGCCGAACTGAGGGGTGTTCACCGCCGGCATCTGCACCATGGTCACCCGCACGTGGCTGCGCTCGTGCAGCAGCTCGCACCGCAGCGACTCGTTGAAGCCCTGGATGGCGTGCTTGGCACCGCAGTAGGCGCTCTGGAGCGGGATGCCGCGGTAGGCCAGGGCCGAGCCGACCTGCACGATGGTTCCCCGGTCCCGGGGCCGCATGCGCCTGAGCGCGGACATCGTGCCGTGGACGAAGCCTAGGTACGACACCTCGGTGACCCGGCGGAACTCGTCGGCGGTGATCTCGTGGAACGGCGCGAAGACCGACGTGAACGCGACGTTCACCCAGACGTCGACGGGGCCGAGCCGGGCCTCGACGGTTTCGGCCGCCTCCTCGACGGCCGCGGCGTCCGCGACGTCGACCGACAGTGGCAGGGGCTTCCCACCGGCCGCCTCGACCTCGCGGGCGACGCCGTCCAGGCCGTCCTTGCCCCGGGCGAGGAGGGCGACGCGTGCACCCTCCGCAGCGAACGCGATGGCTGTGGCCCGGCCGATCCCCGCCGTGGCGCCGGTGACGACGACTGTCTGCGTTGAGGACATGTCTTCGATGCAACGGCAAGGCTGCTCGAGTCGCAAGTCGAACCGCAATCATTGCAAGTGCGCAACGACTGCACCATGATGAGGATCTCCACGAGCGGGCCGTCCGTCCGTGGTAGCCGAAGGGAGACCCGCATGGGCACGTCCGCACGCGCGCTCCGGACCCCACGCAGGCCGGCACCGAGGGCCGCCGAGCTCGATGCGGCCATGGGGGCCGCACGTGCCTTCGTGACGGTCACGGTGGAGGGGTCCGACACCGACCTGACCCCGGCACAGGTCCGCATGCTCGTCCTCACCCGCGCGCACCCCGACTGCAACCTCAGCGCCCTCGCCGAGTGGATGGACATCCATCCCTCCAACGCGACGCGGGTGTGCGACCGGCTCGTGCGCGGCGGACTCATGGAGCGCCTCGAGGACCCCACCGACCGCCGTCACGTGCTGCTGCGCCTGACGCGGGCAGGCGACGACGTCCTCGACGGCATCATGCAGCGGCGCCGACGCGCCATGCGACGGGTGCTGCAGCGCATGGACCCTGCCGACCGGGCCGACCTCACCCGAGGCCTCATCGCCTTCGCCGAGGCGGCCGGGGAGGTGCACGACGACGGCCTCTGGCCGATCGGCAGGACCTGACCTCCGGTGCCGGGTTGCGCCGGACCCGGCACGGGTAGGTCCCAGGAGCGACCGGCGCAGGACAGGAGACCCCGATGGCAGCGAACCCCACGACGGCCACGACCCGGACGACGGGCTCGAGCACGGCGACGTACGAGGCCCTCGAGCGGGACCTGCGGCGGGAGGTCGACGGCGAGGTGAGGTTCGACGCCGGCAGCCGCGCGGCATACTCCACCGACGCCTCGAACTTCCGTCGGGTGCCCATCGGGGTGGTGGTGCCACGCACCGTGGAGGCGGGCGCCGCCGCGGTGGCCGTCTGCCGCCGGCACGACGTGCCCCTGCTCTCCCGCGGGGGTGGCACCAGCCTGGCCGGCCAGTGCACGAACACCGCGGTCGTCATCGACTGGTCGAAGCACTGCAACGCCCTGCTCGAGGTCGACCCGGGGGAACGCACCTGCGTCGTCGAGCCCGGCATCGTCCTCGACCGGCTCAACGCCGACCTGGCCGAGCACCACCTCCGGTTCGGCCCCGAGCCGGCCACCCACATGAACTGCTCGCTCGGCGGCATGATCGGCAACAACTCCTGCGGCGCGACGGCCCAGCGCACCGGCAAGGTCGTCGACAACGTCGTCGCGCTGGAGGTGCTGCTCTACGACGGGACACGCTTCTGGTGCGGCGAGACGAGCGAGGAGGAGTACGCCGAGATCGAGCGGCACGGGGACCTCCGCGCGTCGGTCTACCGGCGCGCCCGCGCGATCGCCGCCGACCACGCCGACCTCATCCGCGAGCGCTTCCCCGACATCCCGCGCCGCGTCTCGGGCTACAACCTCGACAGCCTCCTGCCGGAGAACTCCCTCAACCTGGCGAAGGCGCTCGTCGGGAGCGAGTCGACCCTCGTCACGGTCCTGCGGGCCAAGCTGCGGCTGGTGCCGGTCGTGGACCACAAGACACTGGTGGTCCTGGGCTTCAAGGACATCGTCGCGGCGGCGAGGGCAGTCCCCGCGATCGTGGAGCACGAGCCCATCGCGCTCGAGGGCCTGGACCACAAGCTGTTGGTGGACAACGAGATCAAGCACCTCAACGCCAAGGCGATGCGCGAGCTGCCCGAGGGGACCGGCTACCTCATGGTCCAGTTCGGGGGCGCCACGACCGAGGAGGCCGACGGGCGCGCGCAGGGCATGCTCGACGCGCTCGGGGACACCGAGCACGACCCGCAGGTGAAGTTCCTCGACGACCCCGACGCCGAGCACGAGCTGTGGCTGGTGCGCGAGTCCGGGCTGGCGGCCACCGCGCACGTGCCGCACCACGCGGACACCTTCGAGGGCTGGGAGGACTCCGCCGTCGCTCCCGAGAGGCTGGGCGACTACCTGCACGACCTGCGGGAGCTGTTCGAGGAGTTCGGCTACGAGGGCGAGACGGGCCCCAGCCTCTACGGCCACTTCGGGCAGGGGTGCGTGCACACGCGGATCCCGTTCGGGCTGTACACCGACGAGGGCGTGGCCCACTACCGACGCTTCATGGAGCGGGCAGCGCACCTGGTCAGCGACTACGGCGGCTCGCTGTCGGGGGAGCACGGCGACGGCCAGAGCCGCGGCGAGCTGCTCCCGATCATGTTCGGCCCCGAGGTGGTCGGCCTCTTCGAGGCCTTCAAGGACGTCTTCGACCCGCGCAACCGGATGAACCCCGGCAAGGTCGTCCGCGCGCGCCGGCTCGACGAGGACCTGCGGCTCGGCGGCCACTGGGTCCCGCGGCCGATGGGCCGGCCGGAGTTCGCCTACCCTCACGACGGCGGCTCGTTCGTCGACGCCGCGAACCGCTGTGTCGGCGTCGGCAAGTGCCGGCAGCACGGCCACGAGGCGGGGTCGGTCATGTGTCCCTCGTACCAGGCGACCGGCGAGGAGGAGCACTCCACGCGCGGGCGGGCACGGTTGCTCTTCGAGATGCTCGACGGCCACCGCGACGGCACGATCCGTGACGGCTGGCGGTCGACCGCTGTCCGGGACGCGTTGGACCTGTGCCTGTCGTGCAAGGGGTGCAAGAGCGACTGCCCTGCCAACGTGGACATGGCCACCTACAAGGCCGAGTTCCTCTCGCACCACTACCGGCACCGGCTGCGGCCGCGGTCCCACTACACCCTCGGCTGGCTCCCGCTCGCGGCGTATGCCGTGCACCGGGTCGGGCTCGCGCGCGTCGCCAACGCCGTGGGCGGGTCACGGGTGGCACCGCTGCTGGAGCGGATGGCCGGGCTCGACGCGCGGCAGGCGCCCCGCTTCGCGGAGCGCACGTTCCAGGCCGACTGGGGGGAGCGGGACCGGTCGAGCGCGGGTGGCTCGGGCCGGGGGAGCCGTGGCCGCGTGGTCCTCTGGCCGGACACGTTCACCAACCACTTCCACCCCTGGATCGCGGACGCGGCGGTCGAGGTGATCGAGGCGGCGGGCTGGGAGGTCGTCGTCCCGGACGAGGCGTTGTGCTGTGGCCTGACGTGGATCTCGACAGGGCAGCTGGGCGCCGCCCGGCGCGCACTCACGCGGACGGCCTCGGCGCTCTGGCCGCACATCAGCGAGGGCGCGCTGGTCGTCGGTCTCGAGCCGAGCTGCACCACGGTGTTCCGCAGCGACGGCACCGAGCTGCTTCCCGACAACCGGGAGGTGGCGCGGCTGCGTGACGCGACCGTCACGCTGGCCGAGCTGCTGGGGAAGCACTCGCCCGGCTGGAAGGCGCCGAGGTGGCGGCAGGACGGTGACGCGAGTGCCGACCGCGACCACGAGGGACACGGCGACGGGGACGGCGGCACGCGACGCGTCGACGGCGCCGCGCAGGTGCACTGCCACCAGCACGCCGTGCTGGGCTGGGAAGCGGACGCGGCGCTGCTCTCGGACATGGGGCTGCAGGTCCCGGCCTTGGAGTCGGGCTGCTGCGGGCTGGCAGGCAACTTCGGGTTCGAGCGGGGGCACTTCGAGACCAGCCGGAAGGTGGCCGAGAACGGCCTGCTCCCTGCGCTGGACCGCCTGCCCGACGACGCTATCGTCCTGGCCGACGGTTTCAGCTGCCGCACCCAGGTGGCCGAGCTCGCCGGTGGCCGGCAGGCCCACCACATCGCGGAGGTCCTCGCCGAGGCGCGACGACGCGAGCGCGAGCGTGACGGCGCCGGTGCCGTTTCGCTGCCCGACCGCTCGGGTAGGACGACGCACACGCCACTGCTCGCCACCACGGCGGCCGGCACACCAGGCACCCCACCGGAAGGCAGCCCCATGCCAGGTCCCCACGACGCCGTCACCGCGCTCGTCCACCAGCAGCACGGCCACGTCACGAGCCTCGTGCGCGCCGTGCAGGACGGCAGGGGGGCGGAGCGCGCCGGCGCCTACCGGTCGTTCCAGGACTACCTGGCCGCGCACGAGGCGGTCGAGGAGCTCGTGCTGCACCCGTCCCTCATGGCCGTCGCGGACGGGACGTCCGTGGCCAAGGACCGGGTGGACGAGGAGCACCAGGCCACCTCGCTCGTGCAGCAGCTCGAGCAGTTCGACGTGGACACCCCGCAGTTCGAGGAGACCTTTGCCGAGCTGGCCGACGCGGTCTCGCGCCACGCCGAGGCGGAGGAGCACCAGGAGCTCACGATGCTGCTGCCGCGCGTGGACGACGACGTCGCCGGCCGCATGGTGGCGGGGCTGCACGCCGTGGCCGAGGTGGCGGACACGCTGCGCGGCGGCGGCTTCGACGGCGCCCACGGCTTCGCAGCCACCCTGGCGGCGGCCAAGGACGAGGTCACCCGCCGGGGACTCGCCGTGGGCGGCGACGGAACGCGCTGAGCCGGCCCGGAGGGACGCCCCGGGGTTCGTCCTAGGCGCTCAGTCGAGGTGCTCGTCCTAGGTGTATTGACCACGGACCTTGTTGACATGAGGGAGGACCTCCGGGCGAAGTGATGGGTGTCTAGTTCCGTCACCGCAAAACCGGAGGTCCTCATGT
>NZ_JBHUYG010000057.1:0-27705 GCF_042668795.1 Pedococcus sp. NPDC057267
GGGCCCCCCCCCCCCCCCCTCACCCGCGCCGTCCCGCCCAACGAGCCCCGCCGCCACGACCCCCCCCCCGGCCCGGGGGCGGCCCCCCCCCCCGGGGGGGGCGCCCCCGCCGCAGGTGCCGTGTGCCGGGTCACGCGACCCTGGCGCGGTAGGTCCGCATGGCCAGCGCATACGCGACGACGAGCAGGCCGACGCACCACGCGAGCGCGACCCACACCCCGCTCCCGACCGGCCGCTCGGCATACAGGTCCCTGATGGTGTCCACGATCGAGGTGACGGGCTGGTGCTCCGCGAACCACCGCACCGGCCCCGGCATCCCGGCGGTGGGCACGAACGCCGAGCTGAGGAACGGCAGGAAGATCAGGGGGTAGGAGAAGCCGCTGACACCGTCCACGGTCTTCGCCGTGAGGCCGGGGATGACGGCCAGCCAGGTGAGCGCGAGCGTGAAGAGGACGAGGATCCCGAGGACCGCCAGCCAGGCGAGCACCCCTGCGCCGGAACGGAATCCCATCAGCACGGCAACGAGGACGACCAGGACGAGCGAGGTCAGGTTCGCCACCACGGAGGTCAGCACGTGGCTCCACAGGACTGCGGACCGCGCGATCGGCATCGACTGGAACCGCTCGACGATGCCGCCGGACACGTCGGTGAAGAGGCGGAACGCCGTGTAGGCGATGCCCGAGGCCACGGTGATGAGCAGGATGCCCGGGAGCAGGTAGTCGACGTAGCGGCCGCCGCCGAAGTCGATGGCGCTGCCGAAGACGTAGACGAACAGCAGCAGCATCGCGATCGGCGTCACGGCTGTCGTGATGATCGTGTCCGGGCTGCGCAGGACGTGGCGCAGGGACCGCTTGGTCAGGACGGTGGTGTCGTGCAGGACGGTGCTCATCGGGCATCCTTCGCGGTCGGCTGGGGGTGGGTGGTGGAGGAGTGGGCGGCGGTGGCAGGAGCGGCGGCGCGGTGGTGGCCGGTGACGGCGAGGAAGACGTCCTCGAGGGAGGGCTGCTTCTCGACGTACTCGACCTCGACCGGTGGGAGCAGCGCCTTGAGGTCGGCCAGCGTGCCGTCGGCGATGATCCGGCCCTCGTGCAGGACGGCGATCCGGTCGGCGAGCTGCTCCGCCTCGTCGAGGTACTGCGTGGTCAGCAGCACCGTCGTGCCGCGGCCGGCGAGCTCGCGCACGGTGTCCCAGACCTCGAGCCGCGACTGCGGGTCCAGGCCCGTCGTCGGCTCGTCGAGGAACAGCACGGCCGGGTCGCCGATGAGGCTCATCGCGATGTCGAGCCGGCGGCGCATGCCGCCGGAGTAGGTGCCTGCGCGACGGCTCCCGGCATCGACGAGGTCGAACCGTGCGAGGAGGTCGTCCGCGACCCGGCCCGGCTCGTCCTGGCGGCGCAGCTGGGCGATGAGCACGAGGTTCTCGCGGCCGGTCAGGACCTCGTCCACGGCCGCGAACTGGCCCGTGAGGCTGATCGACGCGCGGACGAGGGCGGCCTCGGACGCGACGTCGTGGCCGTCCACGGACGCCGTGCCCGCGTCCGCCGCGAGCAGGGTCGACAGGATGCGGACGAGCGTGGTCTTGCCCGCCCCGTTGGAGCCCAGGAGGGCGAAGACGGTGCCGGGCGGCACCGTCAGGTCGACGCCGCGCAGGACGTCGTTGTCGCCGTATGCCTTGGTGAGGCCCACGACCTCGACGGCAGGTCTGGCGGTGGCTGCTCGGGTCGCCGTGGGCGCTGGTGTGGTGGTCATGCGGACAGCGTGCAACCCTGACGCTGCGTCAAGGTCAAGCGGAGTTTCGCCACCATCATGCGGGGGCGCCGGTCGTGGGGCTCACGGCGGCGGCGCGGGGTCCGACCCCGGCCGGCGCCCGTCGGTCACATCCGTGCCGCCCGGGACGTCAGTGGGGGGAAGGCCTCGGCAAGGATCTCCACGAGGGGCCATCGACACGTACAACGACCACGCCCCGCACCACGCGGGTCAACCGAGGAGGAACCCATGTCCCACGTCGTCGACTTCCAGGACGTCTCCACCACCGGGCTGGAGAGCTCCCCCGTCGCCGAGGCCCTCGCCGGGCTCCGGGCGAACGAGGCCCGCTACTTCAAGAACAAGTACGACCACACCTTCACGGTCGAGACCGCCGAGGAGGCGTCCGACCTCGTCGAGTACGTGGACACGGTCCTGCTCGAGGAGCGCGACCTCACCATCGCGGCCAGGCCGCTCGAGGCGACCTCCTTCGAGGCCGACGGGACCCGGTGGACGTACGTCTTCTACGAGGACGGCCTGGCCATCAACGTCATGTACGCGCTCGAGGACGGCGGCAAGCGTGCCGTCGGCTTCAAGCTCTCCGACGGGATGGAGGTGCCGGAGGAGCTGGCGGACAAGTTCAAGTTCGCCCGGCAGAAGTCGAAGCTGGCCGGCACGATCCGCGGGTCCTTCTTCGTCATCAAGGGCACGTACGACGTCTGAGACCGGCGGGTGTCGGTGGCGGGTGAGAGGCTTGACGCCTGATGGCAGCAGACGTGCTCGACCGCTTCTCCCCCGCCACCCGCGAGTGGTTCACGGGGTCCTTCAGCGAGCCCACCCGGGCCCAGGCCGGCGCCTGGGAGGCGATCAGCTCGGGCCAGCACGCCCTCGTCGTCGCGCCGACCGGCTCCGGCAAGACGCTCTCGGCCTTCCTGTGGGCGCTCGACCGGCTGGCGAGCGAGCCCAGGCCGCAGGAGAAGATCCGGCGCTGCCGGGTGCTCTACGTCTCGCCGATGAAGGCGCTGGCCGTCGACGTCGAGCGCAACCTCCGCTCACCCCTGGTCGGTATCGGCCACGCGGCCACCCGGCTCGGCCTCACCCCGCCCGACATCACCGTGTCGGTGCGCTCTGGCGACACCCCGGCCAACGAGCGGCGCGCCTTCGCCCGCACCCCCACGGACGTCCTCATCACGACGCCCGAGTCGCTGTTCCTCATGCTCACCTCACAGGCACGCGAGGCCCTGGCCGGTGTCGAGACCGTCATCCTCGACGAGGTCCACGCGGTCGCCGGCACCAAGCGCGGCGCCCACCTCGCCCTGTCGCTCGAGCGCCTCGACGCGCTGCTCGAGCGCCCGGCCCAGCGGATCGGCCTGTCGGCGACCGTCGAGCCCGTCGAGGAGGTGGCCCGCTACCTCGCCGGCGGCCGGCCGGTCGAGGTGGTCCGCCCCGAGTCCACCAAGGAGTGGGAGCTCGACGTCGTCGTCCCGATCGCCGACATGAGCCAACTCGGCGAGGTCGTCGAGGACGACCTGTCCGGTCCCGCGGCCGGTGCCGAGCGCCGTGCGTCGATCTGGCCCCACGTCGAGGAGCGGATCGTCGACCTGATCGCATCCCACCGCTCCACCCTCGTCTTCGCCAACTCCCGGCGGCTGGCCGAGCGCCTCACCTCTCGCCTCAACGAGATCTGGGAGGAGCGGCTCGAGACCATGGCCGAGCTCCGGGACAAGGCGGGGGCGGGCGCGGACCACACGAGCGTGGGCCCACGCGACGCCGCGGACGACGGCCGCGCGGGTGTCGGCACCCGGCACACCAACGCGTCGCGCACCCCGGCCCAGGTGATGGCGCAGGCCGGCACGTCGGCCGGCGCGCCCCCGGTGCTCGCGCGTGCCCACCACGGCTCGGTGAGCAAGGAGCACCGCCAGCTCATCGAGGAGGACCTCAAGGCCGGGCGCCTGCCGGCGGTGGTCGCCACGTCCAGCCTCGAGCTGGGCATCGACATGGGCGCCGTCGACCTCGTCGTCCAGGTCGAGTCACCCCCGTCCGTGGCCTCCGGGCTCCAGCGGGTCGGGCGCGCGGGCCACCAGGTCGGCGCGGTCTCCCGGGGCGTGTTGTTCCCGAAGTTCCGCGGCGACCTGGTGCAGACGGCCGTCGTCGTCGAGCGGATGCGGGCCGGCGCGATCGAGTCGCTGCGCATCCCCGCCAACCCCGTCGACGTCCTCGCCCAGCAGGTCGTGGCGATGTGCGCGCTCGACGAGTGGACCGTCGACGACCTCGAGAAGGTCGTCCGGCGGGCCACCCCGTTCGCGAGCCTGCCGCGGTCCATCCTCGAGTCCGTCCTCGACATGCTGTCGGGGCGCTACCCCAGCGACGAGTTCGCCGAGCTGCGCCCGCGCATCGTCTGGGACCGCGTCACGGGCACCCTCACCGGGCGGCCGGGCGCCCAACGGCTCGCAGTCACCTCGGGCGGCACCATCCCCGACCGCGGCCTGTATGCCGTGTTCCTGGCCTCCGCCGAGGGCGCCGGCCGGCGGGTCGGCGAGCTCGACGAGGAGATGGTCTACGAGTCGCGGGTCGGCGACGTGTTCACCCTCGGCACCTCCACGTGGCGGATCGAGGACATCACCCACGACCGGGTGCTCGTCACGCCCGCACCTGGCCTGCCCGGGAAGCTGCCGTTCTGGAAGGGCGACCAGCAGGGCCGCCCCGCCGAGCTGGGCAGGGCCGTCGGCGCGTTCGTGCGCGAGGTGGTCGGGCTGTCGCCGGCCAGGGCGCGGGCACGGGTGGAGAAGGCCGGCCTCGACGAGTGGGCCGCCGACAACCTGCTCGCGTACCTCGCCGAGCAGAAGGAGGCCACCCGCCACGTCCCGGACGACCGCACCATCGTCGTCGAGCGCTTCCGCGACGAGATCGGCGACTGGCGGGTGGCGGTGCACAGCCCGTTCGGCGGCCAGGTCCACGCCCCGTGGGCCCTGTGCGTGTCGGCGCGGATGCGGGAGCGCTTCGGGGTCGACGTGCAGGCGATGCACGGCGACGACGGCATCGTGTTCCGGCTGCCCGACCTGGAGTTCGAGGACGAGCCGGCCGACGGCGGTCCCGGCCGCACCGGGCGGTCCCGCGGGGTGGGCGCCGAGCTGCTCGAGCTCGTCACCCTCGACCCCGAGGACGTCCACGACCTGGTGACGGCCGAGATCGGCGGGTCGGCCCTGTTCGCGGCGCGGTTCCGCGAGTGCGCGTCGCGGGCGCTGCTGCTCCCCCGCCGACGGCCCGACCGCCGGCAGCCGTTGTGGCAGCAGCGGCAGCGGGCCGCCCAGCTGCTCGAGGTCGCGTCGCAGTACGCGTCCTTCCCGATCGTCCTGGAGACGGTGCGCGAGTGCGTCCAGGACGTGTTCGACGTGCCGGGCCTCGAGGCGCTCATGCGCTCGGTGGCCTCGCGCGAGGTCACGCTGGTCGACGTCGAGTCGCGGCAGCCGTCGCCGTTCGCCCGGTCGCTGATGTTCGGGTACGTCGCCCAGTTCCTCTACGAGGGCGACTCCCCTCTGGCCGAGAAGCGCGCGGCCGCCCTCTCCCTCGACCCGTCCCTGCTCGCCGAGCTGCTCGGCCGCGGCGAGGGGCTGTCGCTGCGTGACCTCCTCGACCCCGAGCAGGTCACCCGCACCGAGTCCGAGCTGCAGCGGCTCGTGGCCGAGCGCGCGTGCCGTGACGCCGAGGACGTCGCCGACCTGCTGCGCGTCCTGGGTCCGCTGCCCCTGGCGGCGATCCAGCGCAGGTCCAGGGAGGGCCTGTCCCACACCGAGATCGGCTCGTGGCTGGTCGACCTCGAGGGCGCCCGCCGGGTCATCCGGGTCCGCGTCGCCGGCGAGGAGCGCTGGGCCGCGATCGAGGACGCCGGGCGGCTTCGCGACGCCCTGGGCGCCTCCCTGCCGGTCGGCGTGCCGCAGGCCTTCCTCGAGCCGGTGCCGGACCCGCTGGGCGACCTCGTGGCCCGCTACGCCCGCACCCACGGCCCCTTCCCGGCCGCCGACGTCGCCGCCTGGTGGGGCGTCGGACCGGCCGTCGCCCTCGACGCGCTGCGTCGCCTCGTGTCGTCGGGTCGGCTCGTCGAGGGGGAACTGCTCCCGGTCGAGAACGGCGGAGGCCGCCACGGCATGGACTACTGCGACGCCGAGGTGCTGCGGATGCTGCGCCGCCGTTCGCTCGCGGCGCTGCGGGCCGAGGTCGAGCCGGTCGACGCGGTCGAGCTGGCGCGGTTCCTGCCGAGCTGGCAGGGCGTCGGTGGTGGCCTGCGCGGCCGCGACGGTCTCGTGCGCGCGATCGAGCAGCTGGCCGGCGCGGTCATGCCGGCCAGCGCGCTCGAGACGCTGGTGCTGCCCGCCCGCGTGGTCGACTACTCCCCCGCCCTGCTCGACGAGCTGACCTCGAGTGGCGAGGTCGTGTGGCGCGGCCACGGCTCGCTGCCCGGCGACGACGGCTGGGTCTCCCTGCACCTGGCCGACACCGCGCACCTCACCCTCGCCCCGCCCGAGGACCGCGTCCTCACCGACGGCGAGCGGGCCGTCCTCGACGCGCTCTCCGGCGGTGGCGCCTACTTCTTCCGCACCCTGTCCGACGCCGCCGGCAGCACCGACGACGAGCAGCTGCTCACCGACCTGTGGTCGCTCGTCTGGTCCGGCCACGTCACGGGCGACACCTTCGCGCCCGTGCGGGCGCTGCTCAGCGGAGGCCGGACCGCCCACCGCCGCACCACCTCCGCCCCCCGCGCGACCCGGTACGCCGGTCGCCGGGGTGCGCTCGGCAGCCTCTCGGGCGGCCGGGCGCTCGGACGGCCGTCCCTGCCCACCCGGAGCGGACCGCCCACCGGCGCCGGCCGCTGGTCGCTGCTGCCCGAGGTCGAGGCCGACGCCACCGTGCGCGCGTACGCGACCGCCGAGGTGCTGCTCGACCGGTACGGCGTGGTGACCCGCGGGTCGGTCGTCGCCGAGGACGTGCCGGGCGGGTTCGCCGGGGTCTACCGCGTGCTCGCCGCGGCCGAGGAGTCGGGCCGCGTCCGGCGCGGGTACTTCGTCGAGACCCTGGGTGCCGCGCAGTTCTCCACCACGGGGGCGATCGACCGGTTGCGGGCGGGGGCCCGGCAGGCCGGCGACGACCCTGAGTCCGGCAGCCGCGCCGCCGTCGTGCTGGCGGCGACCGACCCGGCCAACGCGTGGGGCGCAGCCCTGCCGTGGCCGGACCGCCCCGGCCACGGTGCCGCGGGCGAGGACGAGCCGGCGCCCAGCCGGCGCACGGGCGGGTCCGGCGACGCCACCACCGGCTCGGACGGCAGCGTGGGCGGCAAGCGAGGTCACCAGCCCGGGCGCAAGGCGGGGTCGCTGGTCGTCCTCGTCGACGGGGACCTGGTCCTCTACGTCGAGCGCGGCGGCAAGACCCTGCTGTCGTGGACCGACGACGGGTCACGGCTGCAGGCGGCCGCCGACGCGCTCGCGCTCGCCGTGCGCGAGGGGGCGCTGGGGCGCCTGACGGTCGAGAAGGCCGACGGTGGCATGCTGCTCGGCTCCGAGCACCCGCTCGTCCAGGCGCTGGCCAATGCCGGGTTCCACGCGACCCCGCGCGGCCTGCGGCTGCGGCGCTGAGGAGGGGTCCACCGCATGCCCGAGGGCGACACCGTCTGGCGGACGGCCCACCGCCTGCACCAGGCCCTCGCAGGCGAGGAGCTGGTGCTGTGCGACCTGCGCTTCCCCGAGATCGCGACCGTCGACCTCACCGGCGCCACCACGACCGAGGTGGTCAGCCGCGGCAAGCACGTGCTGCACCGGCTGGACAACGGCGTCACGGTCCACTCGCACCTCCGGATGGAGGGCCAGTGGCGAGTCGAGCGCGCCGAGGAGACCGGCCGCTGGCTGCGCCGGGCGGACCTGCGCGCCGCGCTCGGCACCTCCACCTGGGCGGCGATCGGGCTGCGACTCGGCATGCTCGAGGTGCTGCCGACGGCGCGGGAGTCCGAGGTCGTCGGGCACCTCGGCCCGGACGTCCTCGGGCCGGCCTGGGACCCGGCCCGCGCGGTCGAGAACCTCGCCGCCGACCCCCAGCCGATCGGCAGCGCGCTGCTGGACCAGCGCAACCTCGCGGGCGTGGGCACCCTCTGGGCCTCGGAGTCCCTGTTCCTCCAGCGGCTGCACCCGTGGACCCCCGCGTCGGAGGTGCCCCGTGAGCGGCTGGAGTCGCTGGTGGCGCGCATCTTCCGGCTCCTCGACGTGTCGCGGCAGCACGCCGTCCAGTCCAGCACCGGGTCCCGACGGCGGGGCGAGGAGCACTTCGTCCACGCGCGTTCCGGGCGGCCCTGCCGGCGGTGTGGCGACACGGTCCGCGTCGCCATGATCGGCAGGGCGCCGCAGGACCGCACGATGTTCTACTGCCCCACCTGCCAGGGTGGGTTGGCGCCCGACGACGACGGACGCACCCAGCGCCCGATGGGCTCCGTCGGGGGTCGCGCGAACCCCTACCGCAGGGCCTGAGCCGCAGGCCGCGCCTACGGCGCGGCAGGCGCCCCGGCGCGCGCGAGGATCGCCTCGACCACCTCGCTCTTGGCGTCCGCGTAGTCCTGCACGTAGCGCCACCGGCGGGTTGCCAGCTCCTGCTTCGTCGCGGCATACAGCTCCCGGTCGTCGGCGTGGGCGCGCAGCCAGTCGCGGAACATCCGCATCCGCGCGACCTCGGCGTCGGCCCGGCCCGGTGAGAACACGTGCACGTTGACGTTGTGCGGGCTTCCGTCCTCGAGCCGGCGGTAGAGGACCCGGTGCTCCAGCCAGTCGGGCTCTCGGATCCGCAGCGTGTAGCCCGCCTCCTCCAGCGCGGGGAGGTAGGCCCCCTCGTCCGACGAGTCCGGGACGAGCAGGAGCACGTCGATGACGGGCTTGGCGGGCAGGCCCGGCACGGAGGTCGACCCGACGTGCTCCACCGTCAACGCCGTCGCGCCCAGCGCACGGCGGATGGTGTCGCGCTCCGCCTGGAAGAGCACCGGCCACGCGGGGTCGTAGTCCTCGACCACGACCGGCACGGAGTACGGCTCCACGGACCCGACGACCGCAGCCGGCGGGGGCGGGTCGTCCTGCACCAGGCGGACCCGCAGGTCAGGCGGCGGAGGCGGAGACGACCTGCGCCGACTTCAGCGGCAAGGCCAGCGGCGCGGTCAGCGCCTCGGTCTCGGCGACGCGCTCGGACACCGAGCTGAGCACCTCGGACAGGGGCGTGTTGAGCGCCCCGCAGATGGAGGCGAGCAGCTCGGAGGAGGCTTCCTTCTCGCCCCGCTCGACCTCGCTGAGGTAGCCGAGCGACACGGACGCGGCGGCCGAGACCTCACGCAGGGTCCGGCCCTGGGACTGGCGCTGCTCGCGAAGGACGTCCCCGAGCTCGCGACGGAGCAGGATCATGGGCGCCTCCTTCGGTGGTCGTGCTGTCGTGCTGCGGGTTCCCACGTTACCCCGAGGGCCCCCCGCGGCGCGCGCGGGATCTGCCAATCTCGTCGACACATCTGCCTCAACGACCGGCTGGTCCTGCTTCTTCCGCGGGCTCCGGCCGGCCGCTCGGGTCCGCGCCCTCCGGACCTGGGCCCAGGAGCTCCGCCACGAGGCCGAGCGCCCCCGCCACGCTCCCCGCCCGCACGGCGGCGCGGTCGCCGGCCAGGCCCAGTCGACGCACGAGCACGCGGTCCGCGTCCGCCACCGCGACGAAGACCGTGCCCACCGGCTGCCCGTCCTGCGGGTCCGGGCCGGCGACGCCCGTCGTCGCGACGCCGACGTCGACCCCGAGCACCGTCCGCACACCCCGTGCCATCTGCTCGGCCACCTCGGGCTGCACCGCACCACCCCGGGCGAGCAGCGCGGCGTCGACGCCCAGGACCGCCGCCTTGAGCTCCGTGGCATACGCGACGACGGCCCCGCGCACGGTGGCGGAGGCGCCGGGGACGTCCGTCAGCGCGCCGCAGACCAGCCCGCCGGTCAGGGACTCGGCCGTCCCCACCGTGAGTCCCGCCGCACGCAGCGCAGCCACGACCTGCGTGGCAAGGGCCGCGTTCCCGGCGGTCACCGGCTCGCCCGCTCCTGCCGGCCGGCCCGCTCCTGACGGGCTGCCGCACGGCGGGCGCGCTTCATCGCCGACCGCTCGCTCGTCTGCCGCATGCGCAACGCCTTGACCACGATGTCCACCCCCGTCACCACGGTCACCACGACCGCGAGGCCGATGACGATGCGGGCCGCGAGCACCCAGGCGTCCGCGCCGGGGAACGACGACAGCGGCAGCGTGAACATGAGCAGGCCGAAGAACTGCAGCGTCGTCTTGACCTTGCCCCCGCGGCCGGCGGGCATGACGCCGTGGCGGATCACCCAGAAGCGCAGCACGGTCACGCCCCACTCCCGCACCAGCACCAGCACCGTGAGCCACCACGGCAGCTCACCGAGGACGGAGAGCCCGACGAAGGCCATGCCCATGAGGGTCTTGTCGGCGATGGGGTCGGCGATCTTGCCGAAGTTGGTGATGAGGCCGCGCCGCCGGGCCAGCTGGCCGTCGACCCGGTCGGTCGCCGTCGCGACCACGAAGACGGCCGCCGCCCACCAGCGCAGCGCGGTGTCGTCGCCGCCCCGGGCGAGCAGCAGCCAGCCGAAGACAGGCACGAGCAGGATCCGCGCGACCGTCAGCGTGTTCGGCAGGTTCCACGGGCTGGGGGCGGGCGAGGCCACCGGCGTGGCAGCCGGGTCGGGGGCCGGTGACGACTCGCTCAGCACGGCTCCGCCACGAGGTCGATGCCCTGGGTCCCGACGACGACCGCGCGGACGATCGAGCCGACCTCGACCCCTGGCAGCAGCGCCGGGTCGATGAGGGTGACGCCGTCGACGTCCGGACCCTGGTGCGCGGCTCGACCGACGACGTGGTCCTCCTCGTCGTCCCCGTCGTACGTCCCGTCCTCGTCGTCAGCGTCTTCGTCGGAGAGCGCGGCGGGGACGGACTCCACCAGCACCTCGACGACCTCGCCGATCCGCTCCTCGGCCCGCTGGGCGGTGAGCTCCTCGATGAGGGCGGTGAACCGCGCGACCCTCGCCGCCACCTCGTCCTCCGGCACCTTCGCGGCATACCCCTGCGCCTCGGTGCCGTCCTCGTCGCTGTAGCCGAACACGCCCACGACGTCGAGGCGCGCGGCGACGAGGAAGGCCTCGAGCTCCTCCAGGTCGGCCTCGGTCTCGCCGGGGAAGCCGACGATGACGTTGCTGCGGATGCCGGCCTCGGGCGCCAGCGCCCGGACCTGCTCGACCAGGCCGAGGAACGCCTCGCGCCCGCCGAACCGGCGCATCGTGCGCAGCAGCGGCGCCGAGGCGTGCTGGAAGGAGATGTCGAAGTACGGGACGACGCCGGGCACGGACGTCATGGCCTCGAGCAGGCCGGGACGGATCTCGGCGGGCTGCAGGTAGGAGACGCGTACGCGCTCGATGCCGGGCACGGCGGTCAGCTCCGGCAGCAGCTTCTCGAGCAGGGCGAGGTCGCCGAGGTCCTTGCCGTAGGACGTGGAGTTCTCCGAGACGAGGAACAGCTCGCGGACGCCACCCTCGGCGAGCCAGCGAGCCTCGGCGAGGATGTCGTGGGGACGGCGCGAGACGAACGCGCCGCGGAACATCGGGATGGCGCAGAACGCGCACCGACGGTCGCACCCGCTCGCGATCTTCAGGGGCGCCCACGGGCGGCCGTCGAGCCGCGCGCGCACCACGCGCGGGCCGGACGCGGGGGCGAGCCCGTCGGGCAGGTCCGCGGGATCGAGGGACGCCGCTGCCGTGGCCTGCTCGGGGGACGTGGGGTCGCCGGGGGCACCCGCGGCGGTGGTGCCGTGACCGGGCAGCGCCACGCCCGCGGCGCCGTCCTGGCGCTGCACGGGAGACAGGGGCAGCAGCCGGCGGCGGTCGGACGGGGTGTGCGAGGCGGGGGCGTGGCCGTCGAGCACGGCCCGCAGGTGCGAGGACATGTCGGCGTAGGAGTCGAAACCCAGGACCGCGTCGGCCTCAGGCAGCTCGTCGGCGAGCTGCTGGCCGTAGCGCTCGGCGAGGCAGCCGACGGCCACGACGGCCTTGGTGCGGCCCTCGCCCTTGCGCGAGGACGCCTCGAGCAGCACGTCGATGGAGTCCTTCTTGGCCTGCTCCACGAACCCGCAGGTGTTGACCACGGCCACGTCCGCCTCGTCGGCGTCGTCGACGAGCAGCCACCCCTCGGCGGCCAGGCGTCCGGCCAGCTCCTCGGAGTCGACCTCGTTGCGGGTGCACCCCAGGGTGACCAGGGCGACGCTGCGCTGTGCGGTCGTGCTCATGCCGCCCACTCTAGGGGTGGCCGCGCCGTGGACCGGCATCGGTAGCGTGGCCGCCATGACCGCCACCGCCGACCGCGTCGCCGCCCTGCTCACCCGCCAGCCCGTGCTCGACGGGCACAACGACCTGCTGTGGGAGGCGCGCGAGAAGGTGCGCTACGACTTCGACCGGCTCGACGTCGGAGCGGGCGGCACGCCGACCCACACCGACCTGCCGCGGCTGCGCCGCGGCGGCGTGGGGGCCCAGTTCTGGTCCGTGTTCGTGCCCGCGTCCCTGGCCGGTGACGACGCGGTGAGCGCGACGCTGGAGCAGGTCGACGCGGGGCACCAGATGGTGGCCAGGTATGCCGACGAGCTGGCCTTCGCACGCACGGCAGCCGACGTGCGTGCGGCCTGGGAGTCGGGGCGGATCGCCTCGCTGCTCGGCGCCGAGGGCGGCCACTCGATCAACAACTCCCTCGCGACCCTGCGGATGCTGCGGGTGCTGGGTGTCGGGTACATGACGCTCACCCACAACAGCAACGTCGACTGGGCCGACTCGGCCACCGACGAGCCCGTGCACCACGGCCTGAGCGCGTTCGGCGTCGAGGTGGTGCGGGAGATGAACCGGATCGGCATGCTCGTCGACCTCTCGCACGTCTCCCCCGACACGATGCGCGACGCCCTGCGCGTGGCCGAGGCCCCTGCGATCTTCAGCCACTCCTCCGCCAAGGCCGTCTGCGACAGCCCGCGCAACGCCCCCGACGACGTCCTCGAGGCGCTGCGCGACAACAACGGCGTGTGCATGGTCACCTTCGTCCCCACGTTCGTGAACCCGGACGCGGCTGCCTGGCGCGAGGAGCTCAACGCCGTGGCCGCCGAGCAGGGCGTCACCCCGGCGGACGCCGACGCCTACACCCCGTTCTACGACGCCTACAAGGCACAGCACCCGACGCCGAAGGCGACGCTGGACGACGTCGTCGCCCACGTCGAGCACGTGCGGGAGGTCGCCGGTGTCGACCACGTCGGGCTGGGCGGCGACTACGACGGCGTGGCCGAGCTGCCCGAGGGCCTGGAGGACGTCACCGGGTACCCACGGCTGCTCGAGGCGCTTGCCGACCGCGGCTGGTCAGACGAGGACCTCGGCAAGCTGACCAGCGGCAACATCCTGCGTGTCATGGAGCAGGCCGAGGAGGGGGCGCGGGCCCTGCAGGAGCAGCGCGGCCCCAGTCTGGCGACGATCGCGGAGCTCGACGCCCCCGCCAGGACGACAGGCAGCTGAGCCGGCGCCGTCGCGACGTCAGTTGCGCCAGCGCGTGATGGTCAGGCCCACCACGCGGGCGATGATGAGCGCGACGTACATGACCCCGGCCACCTGCTCGATGATCACCACGGCACGGGCATGCGGCAGGACGGCGATGACGTCCGACAGGCCCACACTGGTCAGGTTGGCGAACGAGAGGTACAGCAGCTCCAGGAAGGTGCGGGTGCCCTCGCCCTGGAAGGCGACGAACGACCCCGGGTACAGGACCTGCAGCGCCAGGTAGAGGTAGGCGAACATCCACGAGACGACCGTGAAGTTCGCCCCGACGGCGAAGATCTCGTCCCGCGTCACCCAGGTGTCGTCGAAGAGGTACCGGATCAGGCCGTAGCCGGTGTAGCCGTAGAAGGCCGCGTGCAGCAGCGCCGACCACAGGAGCACCGCCTCGTTGTCGGGCGCGAGCCCCTCCGCCACCGTGAGGGCCACGACGGGGACCCCGATGACGACGGCGACCCAGGTGAGGGCCGGCGTGGCGCGCACGGCATACACGGCGACGAGCAGGACCAGGACGCCGAAGATCCCGATCGCGGTCCGCCCGCCCGGGGTGTCCCCGAAGAACGGGTACGCGAGCACCGCCACGAGCTGGGCCACCAGCAGGACCCCGCTCGGGTGCCCCTTGACTGCCTGGACCCACGCGCGCATGCGCCCACCCTAGGGACTGGCGCCGAGCTCGCCGCGACGCCGAGGTCGGCGCGCACCCGGCCGGCACGCACCCGGCCGGCGACCGTCAGGCGCCGGGGTCGACGAGCCGGTAGCCCTGACCGGGCTCGGTGAGCAGGTAGCGGGGGGCGGCGGGGTCGGGCTCGAGCTTGCGGCGCAGCTGGTTTGCGTAGACGCGCAGGTAGTTGGACTCGCGCCCGTACCCGGGACCCCAGACCTCACGGAGCAGGTCGCGCTTGGGCACGAGGTGGCCGAGGTGGCGGGCCAGCACCTCCAGCAGGCTCCACTCCGTGGGGGTCAGCCGGACCTGCGCCCCGCCCGCCACGGCCCGGCGCTCGGCGAAGTCGAGGTCGAAGTGGGCCGTGCGCAGCGGGGGCAGGGTCGACGGCGACCCGGCCTCGGTCCGCCGCAGCGCGACGCGGATCCGCGCCAGCAGCTCGTCCATGGCGAACGGCTTGGTGACGTAGTCGTCGGCGCCGAGGTCGAGCGCCTCGACCTTGTCGACGGAGTCGGTGCGGGCCGACAGCACGATGACGGGCACGTCGAAGGACTCGCGGATGCGGCGCAGCACCTCGACGCCGTCGAGGTCGGGCAGCCCGAGGTCGAGGATGACGACGTCCGCCCCACCGTCGTGCAACGCCTGCAGGGCACTGCGGCCGTCGCCGGCGGTCTCGACGGCGTACTCGCGGGCCCGCAGGTTGATCGCGAGGGTGCGCAGCAGGTGCGGCTCGTCGTCGACCACGAGGACCCGGCTCACGACTCCATCCTGTCAGCGCGCGACCGGGGCAGCTCCATCACCACGGTCAGCCCGCCGCCGGGGGTGTCCTCGGCCCCGATCGTGCCGCCCATCGCCTCGACGAGCCCACGGGCCACGGCGAGCCCGAGGCCGACGCCGGTGCCCCTGGGTGCGTCGCCGTACCGCTGGAACGGCGCGAAGATCGCCTCCTTGGCGCCCTCGGGCACGCCCACTCCCCGGTCCACGACGCGCAGCAGGACCCGGTCGGCGGTCGCCGACAGCGCGACGACGACCTCGCCCGTGGAGTGGCGCAGGGCGTTCTCGAGCACGTTCGCGAGCACCCGGTCGAGCAGGCCCGGGTCGGCGAGGGCCGGCGGCATCTCCGGGTCGGCGGTCAGCCGCACCCGCTGTCCCTCCGGCAGTGTCGCGGCCGCGGTGGCGACGGCCGCGTCGAGCAGCACCGGTCCGGTCCGCGGCACGACGGCCCCGCTCTGCAGGCGCGACATGTCGAGCAGGTTGGTGACCAGGCCGGTGAGCCGGTCGGTCGACTCCTCGATCGTCTCGAGCAGGTCGGCCCGGTCGGCCTCGCCGAAGACGACGTCCGGCTGGCGCAGGCTGGACGCCGCCGCCTTGATGCTGGCCAGCGGCGTGCGCAGGTCGTGCGACACCGCAGCCAGCAGCGCGGTGCGGGCACGGTTGTCCTTGGCCAGCGCCCGGCCCTCGTCGGCCAGCCGGACCAGCTCGTCGCGTCGCAGGATCGCCCCCGCGCGCTCGGCGAACGCGGACACGAGCCGGCGGTCCTGCGCCGAGACGACCCGGCCCAGCAGCACGAGCGAGGTGGTGTCGTCGACCGGTGCCCGCACGGAGGCGTCTCGCACGCCCTCGACGTCGAAGCCCGCGGTGGCGGCCAGCACCTGCCAGGGGTCGCGGACGGTCGGCCGCCGCACCACCGCGGCCGCGGCGACCCCGAAGAAGTCCACGACCTGGCGGAGCAGCGCGGGCAGCTGGTCCCGCTCGGCGAGCAGCGACTCCGCCGAGCCGGCCAGGGCCGCGGCCTCGCGCTGCGCCTCGCGCGCCGCGGCCGCCCGGCGTTCGCTGACGTGGACCACCGAGGACACCGCGACGGCGACCAGCAGGAAGACCGCGAGCGCCACGAGGTTCTGCGGGTCCGAGATCGTCAGGGTGTGCACGGGCGGCGTGAAGAACCAGTTGATGGTGGTGCTGCTGAGGATCGCCGCTGCCACGGCCGGCCAGACGCCGCCCACCAGCGCCGTGACCACGGTGAGCAACAGGAAGAGCAGCACCTCCAGGGGCAGGTCGTACCAGCCCGGCGTGAGGTGCAGGATCGCGGTCAGGGCTGCCGTCCCCACCACGGCGAGCGCCCAGCCGAGGGCGGTGCGGCGGCGTCCCAGCTCGGGCCCGAAGCGCCACGGGGCACGGACGGAGCGGGTGAGCTCGTGGGTGACGAGGTGGACGTCGATGTCGCCCGAGCCCTCCACGACCTTCTGGCCCACCCCCGGTGACAGCACCTCCTGCCAGCGCTTGCGCCGCGACGCCCCGATCACGATCTGGCGGGCGTTGACCCCGCGCGCGAAGTCGAGGAGCGCGGTGGCGATGTCCTCCCCCTTGACGGTGTGGAACGTCCCGCCGAGCTCGACCGTCATCCGCCGCAGCTCGTCGAGCTGCTCCAGCCGTGCGTCGACGAGGCCGTCGGGCGGCGTGACGTAGACGGCGAGCAGCTCGCCGCCGGCCCCGCGCGAGGCGATCTGCGCGGCCCTGCGCAGCAGGGTCCGCCCCTCGGCGTCGCCGGTGAGCGCCACCACCACGCGCTCGCGGGTCGGCCACGGCTCGGTGATGCCGCGGTCGGTGCGGTAGCGGTCCAGGCCCTCCTCGACCCGGTCGGCGAGCCACAGCAGCGACAGCTCGCGCAGGGCGGTGAGGTTGCCCTCGCGGAAGTAGTTGGCCAGGGCCGCGTCGACTCGCTCGGCGGCGTACACGTTGCCGTGCGCCAGCCGTCGCCGCAGCGCCTGCGGCGACATGTCGACGAGCTCGATCTGGTCGGCGGCGCGGACCACGTCGTCGGGGACCGTCTCCTGCTGGCGCACCCCGGTGATGGACTCGACGACGTCGTTCAGCGACTCCAGGTGCTGGATGTTGACCGTGGAGATGACGTCGATCCCGGCCGCGAGGATCTCCTCGACGTCCTCCCACCGCTTGGCGTGCGCGCTGCCGGGGGCGTTGGTGTGGGCGAGCTCGTCGACGAGGACGACCTGGGGGCGCCGGGCGATGACGGCGGCGACGTCGAGCTCGGTCAGAGTCGTGCCGCGGTGCTCGACCGCGCGCCGCGGCACCTCCTCGAGCCCCTCGAGGAGCGAGGCGGTGTATGCCCGGCCGTGGCTCTCGCAGACACCGATGACGACGTCGGTGCCCCGGTCCCGGCGCCGGTGACCCTCGGAGAGCATGGCGACGGACTTCCCGACGCCCGGCGCGGCACCGAGGTACACGCGGAGGGTCCCCCTGGCCATGGCAGCGATTCTGGTCCCTGTCGTGGGGCTCAGTCGACGCGGGTGGGACCGGTCGGGCCGGTCACGGGGCGACCAGCTCGTCGAGCGCGAGGTTGAGCTCGAGGACGTTGACGTGCGGCTCGCCGAGGAATCCCAGAGTCCGACCCTGGGTGTGCTGCCTGACCAGCTCGACGACGGCACCCTGGTCCAGCCCGTTGGCCCGCGCGACGCGCGGGGCCTGCGCCAGCGCGTTCGCCGGCGAGATGTCGGGGTCGAGACCGCTGGCCGAGGCGGTGAGGGCATCCGCGGGTGCCACCGCACCGCCGTTCGCGGAGGCGTACGCGGCGCGACGTTCGGCGATCGCCTTCTGCTGGTCCTGCGCCGAGGCGTACAGGTTCGTTCCCCCGCTCACGTCGCCGGCGTACTGGCTCGCCGACGGCCGGCCCTGGAAACGGCGCGGGTCGGTGAAGTCCTGCCCCAGCAGGCTGGAGCCGACGACCACCCCGCCTCGCTCCACGCGGGAGCCGTCGGCCTGGTGCGAGAGGCCGAGCCGGCCGACCCCCCAGACGACCGCGGGGTACAGCACACCCAGGAGGACGGTGAGCACCACGAGCATCCGCAGTGCGGCGAGGACCTGGCGGGTGGTTGACGACGACATGTTCAGCTCAATCCGGGGAGTAGGGAGACGACGAGGTCGATGGCCTTGATGCCGACGAAGGGCACGACGATGCCGCCCAGGCCGTAGACCAGGAGGTTGCGGTTCAGCAGGCTGCTGGCGCTGCTGGGCCGGTAGCGCACACCGCGCAGGGCCAGCGGGATCAGCGCCAGGATGATGAGCGCGTTGAAGATGACCGCGGACAGGATCGCGGACCTCGGCGAGGCCAGGCCCATGATGTTGAGGGCGTCGAGACCGGGGAACAGCGCCACGAACATCGCGGGGATGATCGCGAAGTACTTGGCGATGTCGTTGGCGATGGAGAACGTCGTGAGGGCACCCCTCGTGATGAGCAGCTGCTTGCCGATCTCGACGATTTCGATCAGCTTGGTGGGGTCCGAGTCGAGGTCGACCATGTTGCCGGCCTCCTTCGCCGCGGACGTGCCGGTGTTCATGGCCACGCCCACGTCGGCCTGGGCGAGGGCGGGGGCGTCGTTCGTGCCGTCACCGGTCATGGCGACGAGGCGGCCACCCTCCTGCTCGGCCTTGATGAGCCGCATCTTCTCCTCGGGCGTGGCCTCGGCCAGGAAGTCGTCGACGCCGGCCTCCCGGGCGATGGCCTCGGCCGTGAGTGGGTTGTCGCCGGTGATCATCACCGTGCGGATGCCCATCCGGCGCATCTGCTCGAAGCGCTCACGCATACCCGGCTTCACGATGTCCTTGAGGTGGACCACGCCGAGGACCCGTGCAGGCTGTTCTCCGTCCTGCTCCGCCACGACGAGCGGGGTGCCACCGGATGCGCCGATCCGGTCGGCCAGGCTGGTGACGCGCTCGTCTACCGTCCCGCCCGTCTGGCGCACCCAGGCTGCCACCGCCGAGCCGGCGCCCTTGCGGATCCGGGTCCCGTCGGGGAGGTCGACGCCGGACATCCGCGTCGTCGCGGTGAACTCGACGAACTCGGCTCCCTGCAGGGACAGTGCCTCCGCCGTCTGCGAACCGCCGACCCCGTATGCCGTGTGGGCCAGCTCGACGATCGACCGGCCCTCGGGCGTGGAGTCGGCGAGCGACGACAGGTGGGCCGCCCGAGGGAGGTCCCGGGCGTCGTGGTCCTCGACGCCGATGAGCTCGCTGGCCTGGCGGTTCCCGAGCGTGATGGTGCCGGTCTTGTCGAGCAGCAGCGTCGACACGTCGCCCGCGGCCTCGACGGCCCGGCCCGACATGGCCAGCACGTTGCGCTGCACGAGCCGGTCCATGCCGGCGATGCCGATGGCCGACAGCAGCGCGCCGATCGTGGTCGGGATGAGGCAGACGAGCAGCGCGACGAGGACGATCACCGACTGCGAGCGACCGGAGTAGACCGCCAGCGGCTGCAGGGCCATCACCGTCACGAGGAAGATGATCGTCAGCGTCGTCAGCAGGATCGTCAGGGCGATCTCGTTCGGGGTCTTCTGCCGCTGCGCGCCCTCGACGAGGGCGATCATCCGGTCGATGAAGCTCTCGCCGGGCCTCGTCGTGATCCGCACGACGATCCGGTCGGAGAGGACCGTGGTGCCGCCGGTGACGGCGCTGCGGTCACCCCCGGACTCGCGGATCACCGGGGCCGACTCACCGGTGATGGCCGACTCGTCGACGGTGGCCACTCCCTCGACGACGTCGCCGTCGCCCGGGATGACCTGACCGGTCTCCACGACGACCGTGTCGCCGACCCGGAGCTCCGACCCCGGCACCTGCTCCTCGGTGCCGTCCTCAAGGACGCGGCGGGCCATGGTCTCCTTCTTGGTGGCCCGCAGCGACGCGGCCTGGGCCTTGCCACGGCCCTCCGCGACCGCCTCGGCCGCGTTCGCGAAGAGGACGGTCGCCCAGAGCCAGCCCGCCACCGACCAGCTGAAGACGCTGGACTCCTTGACCGCGAGGCCGGTGGTGAGCAGCGAGCCCACCCAGACCACGAAGATCACCGGCGAGTGCCAGACGTGCCGGGGGTCGAGCTTGAGGAGTGCCTGCGGGACGACCTCCCTGAGGGAGTGCCCGCCGGTGATCGTGTGCTTGGTCATGACAGAGCCTCCGCAATGGGCCCGAGGGCCAGGGCAGGGAAGAAGGTGAGGCCGGCGACGATCAGGGCCACGCCCGTCAGCAGGCCCACGAACAGGGGCGTGTGGGTCGGCATGGTGCCGGCCGTCGCGGGCCGGGGCTGCTGCTCGACGAGGAGCCCGGCCAGCCGCAGCACGAGCAGCATCGGCACGAACCGGCCCAGGAACATGCACGCGGCGAGCGTCAGGTTGTACCAAGGGGTGTCGGCGGTGAGCCCGGCGAACGCGCTGCCGTTGTTGTTGCTCGCCGAGGCGTACGCGTACATCACCTCGGTGAGGCCGTGGGGTCCCGAGGCGAGCATCGTCGACCTCGGCCCGTCCAGCACCAAGGCCAGGCCGGTGAAGACCAGCACGAGGATGGGCATCACGAGGATGTACAGCGCCGCGCACGTGACCTCGCGACGACCGATCGTCTTGCCGAGGAACTCGGGGGTCCGTCCGACCATGAGACCGGCGATGAAGACGGCGATGATGGCGACGACGAGGATGCCGTAGAGCCCGGACCCCACGCCTCCGGGGGAGATCTCGCCGAGCACCATGTTCGCGAGGACGGCACCTCCGCCGAGCGGGCTGTAGCTCTCGTGCATGGAGTTGACCGCGCCCGTCGACGTCCCGGTGGTGGACGCGGCGAACAGCGTGGAGGCCCACAGGCCGAACCGCTGCTCCTTGCCCTCCATGACGCCGCCCGGACCGCCTGACGCCGCGACCTCTGCGGCCGTCGTCGCGGCGAACCCAGCGGCCCAGAGCACCCCTGCGAACCCGAGCACGGCCCAGCCCTGGCGTCGGTCGCCGACCATGAGGCCGTAGGTCCGGGTGAGTGCGAACGGGATGAGCAGCAGGAGGAAGATCTCGACGAGGTTGGTCACGGCGTTCGGGTTCTCGAAGGGGTGCGCGGAGTTGGCGTTGAAGTACCCGCCACCGTTGGTGCCCACCTCCTTGATCGCCTCCTGCGACGCGACCAGGCCGCCCCGGACCACCTGGCTGCCACCCGAGAGGGCCTTCACGGTCTCCGGCGCCGACAGGTTCTGCACGACGCCGCCGACGAGCAGCACGACGGCGGCCACTGCGGCGATCGGCAGGAGCACCCGCACGGTGCCGCGCACGAGGTCGACCCAGAAGTTGCCGACGTCGTGCGCCGAGCGGCGTGCGACCGCGCGGACCAGGGCGATCGCGACCGCCATGCCGACGGCGGCGGAGACGAAGTTCTGGACGGTCAGCCCGACCGTCTGCACGATCGGCGTGGCCCCCACCTCACCGGCATACGACTGCCAGTTGGTGTTGGTGACGAACGAGACCGCGGTGTTGAGGGCGGTGGTGGCCCCCATGCCCTTCGACCCCTGGCTCAACGGCAACCGCAGCTGCACGACGATGAGGGCGAAGAGCGCGACGATGCTCACCACCGAGAAGGCGGCCACGCTCACGGCATAGGTCCTCCAGCCCTGCTCGGAGTCCGGGTCGACGCGGACGAGCCGGTAGAGGGCGCGCTCGACCCGCCAGTGGCGTGTGTCGCTGTACACGCGGGCCATCCACGCGCCGAGCGGGTGGTAGCACAGGGCCAGCAGGGCGATGAGAAGTCCTGACGTCAGCAGACCGCTGACGGTCTCGGACATCAGAAGCGCTCCGGTCGGACGAGCGCGTACACGAGGTACACGAGCAGGGCTGTGCCGGCGACGGCGGCGATGATGTTCTCGATCACGGCCCCAGTGAAGGACCCGCGCACGGCGTCGAGGCCGCTCTTGACGGCGTGGTGACGGGTGTTGACGCGTTCTTGACGGGCCGCCCACGAGGCGGCGCCCAGGGGTGGCCCACGGCATCAGGAAGGCATCAAGCCCCTTGACCTCCCGGGGCTGCGGGTGCCTGATGTTCACGTGAGATTCGACGAGCTCCTCATCGCGCGCCGGTCCGTGGTGGGCGCGGTCGCGCTGGCCGTGCCCTTCCTGTTCTGCGCGTCACTGGCGGCGGCCGGCCGGCCCATCCCTGATGCCAGTGCCGTCGTGGCCCTGGTGCTGGTCATCGTGGCGGCGTCGGCCACCGGTCTGCGCTCGGCGGGTCTCTGCGCCTCGATCTCGAGCGCCCTCAGCTTCGACTACTTCCTCACCCGGCCCTACGAGAGCCTGGACATCAGCAGGGCCGAGGACATCCAGGTCGCCGTCCTGCTGCTGCTCGTCGGCTTCGCCGTCAACGAGCTCGCCCTGTGGGGACAACGCCAGCGTGCGGCTCTCGGGCGTGAGCGCGGGTACCTCGACGGGGTGATGGCGACGGCCGAGGCCGTGGCGACACCGGACGGCGCACCGGACGACGTCACCGCGGCCGTGGCTGCCAGGATCCGCGACGTGCTGCGCCTCGACTCGTGCGCGTACCACCCCTCGGAGCACCTGCCGGGTGGTCCGGTGCTCGCGCGCGACGGCACGGTGACGCGGTCCGGCATCTCCCTGGACGTCGACCGCAACGGGTTGCCGATCGACGAGGTCGTCCTGCTACCCGTCCAGGCAGGGGGGCACCAACGGGGCTACTTCACCCTGACTGCCGCGTCCCGGGTCTCGCGCCCCACGGCCCAGCAGCGCAGGGTCGCCGTGCTCCTGGCCGACCAGCTCTCGGGGATGCTCGGCGTCAGCGGCTGACACCACAGCTGCTGGGGCGTCAGCCGCTGGCAGCGGCGAGCCGTCCGCGCAGCGTCAGCGCCGCGGTGACCGCGGCCAGCGAGGCGGTGAGGGCCATGACCAGGGCCATGGGCACGGCCGAGCCGGAGCCGAGGAGCCCGATCACCGGCGCGGCCGCACCGCCGCTGACGAACTGGGCCGCACCCAGCATCGCCGCCGCCGTGCCGGCGCCTCGCCGTGGCGGGTCAGCGCCAGAGCCGGGGTGTTGGGCAGCGTCAGCCCGCAGGCGAAGAGGATCAGCCACAGCGGCACGAGCACGCCGGCCAGGCCGCCGGCGCCGGTCGCCGCGGCGGCGAGCAGCGCCAGCGCCGCAACCGTCGCGGTGCCCACGCCGAACCGCACCAGGACCTGCGGCTCGAAACGGCGCAGCAGCACCGGGTTGAGCTGCGATCCGGTCAGGAACCCGACCGAGTTGAGCCCGAAGGCGAGCCCGAACTGCGCGACCGTGAGGCCGTAGATGTCCTGCAGCACGAACGACGATCCGCCGATGTAGGAGAAGAGCGTCGCGAACATCAGGCCGCTGATGAGCGTGAGCCCGATGAAGGTGCGGTCACGCAGCAGCGAGCCGTACGTCCGGAGGACCTCGCGCGCGGCCAGCGGTCGCCGCCGTTCCTGCGGGAGCGTCTCGCGCAGCGCGAGCGCCGCGACCGTGACCAGCGCGACCCCCGCGACCGCGAGCAGGACGAACACCCCGCGCCACGACGTCTTCTGCAGGATCGCCCCGCCGAGGGTGGGCGCGAGCACCGGCGCCAGCCCCATGACGAGCATCAGCCGGGACAGCATCGTGGCTGCGGCGTTCCCCTCGAACCGGTCCCGCACGATCGCCATCGAGACGACGGCGACCGAGGCGTTGCCGAGGCCCTGCAGCACGCGCCCCACGGTGAGGAGCTGGATCGTCGGGGCGAACGCCGAGAACACCGACGCCGCGACGTGCAGGGCGATGCCGGCGATCAGCGGTCGCCGGCGGCCGACCGCGTCGGAGAGCGGCCCGACGAGCAGCTGGCCCAGGCCCATCCCCAGCAGGATCCCGGTGAGCGTGGCCTGCACCGCCGGCTCCGACGCGGACAGGTCCCGGGTGATCGACGGCAGCGCCGGCAGGTAGGTGTCGATCGTCAGCGGCCCGATGGCGATGAGGGCGCCGAGGACCAGGACGAACCGCACGTATGCCGCGCCGGTGGGCGCGTCGTCGACGACGGTCGAGGCCGGCGGCCCCGACAGCGCCGCGGCCCCCGGGTCGAGGGCGGCGTCGGCACGGGTGTCTGGCGCTGCGGTCACGAGGGGCGCAACGACGGTGGCCCCGCGATCCATTCCGGAGTCGGCCTCCGTCTCAGGCGGCGAGCAGGAAGTGCCACCCCAGCCACCACCACACGAGCAGCAGGACCAGCTGCCCGGCCCGCGTCCGGGCTGCGCTGCGCACCACGTCCGGCACGCCGGCGAGCAGGTCCGGTCGCCGCCGGGCGACGGCCGTGGCCAGCAGCAGTCCCCCGAGGAGCACCGCGTAGACGGCGATGGTGGCTGACCGGCTGCTCACGGGGCACCCCCGGGCCCCGGTCCGCGGTCGGCGAGCAGCCGCAGCAGCCGCCACCCCGCGAGCACCCAGGCTGCCGCGACCAGCGCCCTCGCGGGGTGGTCGCCGAGCATCGGGTCCACGAGTGCGCTGAGCGTCGGGTGGTCCGGGTTGTCGGTCCACGCGTCGGGCTGCGCCAGGAAGCTGACGAGCTCGACCACGCACCCGGCCAGCAGGATGGTCACCCACACCCACGTGCGCGCGAGTGGCTCCGACTCGAGCGTGGGTGCCCCCGAACCGGCGCGCAGCAGCACGAGCAGCGCGACCACGCCCACCGCGGCCAGCACCACCTGCACGAGCGCCGAGTCGCGTGGCTGGAGCGCCACGGTGCCGCCGACGAGCAGGGCCGCGCCGGCGCCGGTCCACCGCGAGGCCAGCCCGGCGGGGGCGCCGCGCGTGGCCAGGTCGCGCCGCAGCAGCACCAGCATGAGCACGCCGGTGCCACCGAAGACGGCCACGTCGACGACGTTCGCCCGCACGACGTGGACGACGGCGGCGCACAGCACGATCCCGAGCGCGGGTCCGGGCCGTGCCCGCTCGCGCCCCGGTGGACGGTCAGTCCCGGCCGGTGAGCTCCCAGGCGTCCTGCGACTCCTCGACCTCCTCGACCCCGGCGAACTGCGCCGCGACGGGGTCGTTGGCATACCGCGGGTCCGCGGCATACGCACCTGTGGGCACCTCGCCCGTGGAGTCCTCGGCGCCCTCACCGGCCTCGACGTCGAAGACGGGCTCGGGGTCCGGCACGTCCTCCCCGCGCATGAGCGCGAGCGTGGTGGGCAGGTCGTCGGGCTTGACGAGCACGTCGCGCGCCTTGGACCCCTCGGACGGGCCGACGACGCCGCGGGACTCGAGCAGGTCCATGAGCCGCCCGGCCTTGGCGAAGCCGACTCGCAGCTTGCGCTGGAGCATCGACGTCGAGCCGAACTGCGTCGTGACGACCAGCTCGGTCGCCTGCAGCAGCAGGTCGAGGTCGTCGCCGATGTCGTCGTCGACCTGCTTCTTGGCCGCCACGACCGTGACGTCGTCGCGGTAGTTCGGCTTCAGCTGGTCGGTGACGTGCTTGACGACCTGCTGGATCTCGGACTCCGTGACCCAGGCGCCCTGGACGCGCATCGGCTTGCTCGCACCCATCGGGAGGAACAGCGCGTCACCCTGGCCGATGAGCTTCTCGGCGCCCGGCTGGTCGAGCACGACGCGGCTGTCCGCGAGGCTCGAGGTCGCGAAGGCCATCCGGCTGGGCACGTTGGCCTTGATCAGGCCCGTGACCACGTCGACGGACGGGCGCTGCGTGGCCAGGACGAGGTGGATGCCGGCGGCACGCGCGAGCTGGGTGATGCGGACGATCGACTCCTCGACGTCGCGCGGGGCCACCATCATGAGGTCGGCGAGCTCGTCGACGATCACCAGCAGGTAGGGGTACGGCTGGATGACCCGCTCGCTGCCCGGCAGCGGCTTGACCTTGCCGGACTTGACCGCCTTGTTGAAGTCGTCGACGTGCTTGTACCCGAACTGGGCGAGGTCGTCGTAGCGCGTGTCCATCTCGCGCACGACCCACTGCAGCGCCTCAGCGGCCTTCTTCGGGTTCGTGATGATCGGGGTGATGAGGTGCGGGATGCCCTCGTAGCCGTTGAGCTCGACCCGCTTGGGGTCGACCAGCACCATGCGCACCTCGTCCGGGGTGGAGCGCATGAGGATCGAGGTGATCATCGAGTTGACGAAGGACGACTTGCCGGCGCCCGTGGCACCCGCGACGAGCAGGTGCGGCATCTTCGCGAGGTTGGCCACGACGTAGCCGCCCTCGACGTCCTTGCCGACGCCCATGACCATCGGGTGCTCGTTGCTGCGGGCCGCCTGGCTGCGCAAGACGTCGCCGAGGCTGACCTTCTCGCGGTCGGTGTTGGGGATCTCGATGCCGATGGCGGACTTGCCCGGGATCGGGGACAGGATGCGGACGTCGGCCGAGGCGACGGCATACGCGATGTTCTTGGAGAGGGCCGTGACGCGCTCGACCTTGGTGCCGCGGCCGAGCTCGACCTCGTACCGGGTCACGGTCGGGCCGCGGGTGAAGCCGGTGACCTGGGCGTCGATGTCGAACTGCTCCATCACCTGGGTCAGCGCCTCGACGACGCGGTCGTTGGCGGCGCTGCGGGTCTTGTGCGGCGAGCCGGGCTCGAGGATCGCGTTGTCGGGCAGCGTGTAGGTGACGTCGCCGGCGAGCGCGAGCTGCTCGACACGCTGCGGCAGCGGCGTGGTCGGCGGCGCCTCCAGCGGGGCCTTGACCTCCACGGCCGGGCTCTGCGCGGCGCTGCCGGGTGCCTTGTCGCCGGCGGGCGGCAGGACACCGGGAGCGGTGGGCCGCTTCTGCCCGGGGCGCAGGCGTTTGCCGTCCTTGTCGACGAGCGCGGCCTGCTCGAACGCCTCATCCCCCTCTAGGGGGCCTTCGGGCTCGGGCCGGCGCCGGCGTCGGGGCTTCTCCGCGACGGGCTCGGGCACCGGCTCCTCGAGGTGCTCGCGGTGCAGCAGGTGGTCGCGCAGCTCGGCGAGCCGCTCGGGGATCAGGTGCACCGGGGTGGCGGTCATCACGAGCAGGCCGAAGACGCCCAGCATGAGCAGGATCGGCACGGTGCCGTAGACGGAGACCGCCGCCTCGAGCGGGCTCGAGGCGAGGAAGCCGATGATGCCGCCGCCGTCGCGCATCGCGTCGGCGCCCTGCGGCGGCTCGGGCACCCCGGCCGCCACGTGGGTCAGGCCCGAGGCGGCGAAGGCGAGGGCGCCCATCCCGATGCCGATGCGCGAGTTCGCTGCGCCCTCCTGGGGGGCGCGCAGCAGGCGGACGCCGAGGAAGAGCAGGGCCAGCGGCACGGCATACGCGACGCGGCCGAAGGTGCCGGCCACGACGGCGTGGATGACGTCGCCGACCGGGCCCTGGAAGGACCACCACTCGCGCGCGGCGACGACGATGGCCAGGCCGAGCAGGAGGAAGCCGAACCCGTCGCGACGGTGCTCGGGCTCGAGGTCACGGGCACTGGTGCCGACGCGGCGGACCGCACCCCCGGCGACGTGCGCCATGCCCATCCAGGTGCCCCGCAGCGCGCGCAGGGGCAGCGGGAGGCCGCCGCCCTTGGGCGCCTTGCCCTTGCCGCGCGTGGCGGCGGTGCGCGGCGCCGCCCCGCGCCGGTTGGCCGGGCGGGTCGCGGTGCTCCGGCCGCTCGAGGAGCGCGTGGGGGTGGACGGACGTGTCGCCATGCTCCGCAGGGTACGCGACCGTCCCACCGGACACACGCGTCACACGCACCCCGTGGCCAGACATTACGCCCCGCACCCCTCCCCCGAACGGGTGAGCGGGCGGTCTCCACTTCGGTCCGCACCTGCGCCGGGCCGTTCCCCGGCCGGGGTGGCGGGTGCCACGCTTCGTTCTGCGTCTGGCGGGGCCTGCGCCGGCGAACCGACCACGCGT
>NZ_JBHUYG010000058.1:0-27252 GCF_042668795.1 Pedococcus sp. NPDC057267
CGACGACGGCGTCGGCGCCCGCGGCGACGGCGCCGAAGAACGCGACGCGGGCCCCGGCCGAGAGCTTGATGCCGGCCATGCCGCCGGCCGCGCGGCCCTGGGGGCGCACCGCGGTCGCGGGGAACCGCAGGAGCTGGGCGTCGGTGGTGATGAACACGAGGTCGGCGTCGTCGGAGGCCAGCCCGACCGCGCCGACGACCTCGTCGCCGTCCTTGAGCGAGATGAGCTCGAAGTCGGTGCGGCCGGGGTAGTCGGTCGTGACCCGCTTGACGACGCCCTGCGCGGTGCCGAGCGCGACGCCCGCGCCGTCGGCGCCGAACGAGACGATCGTCAGCGGCTCCTCCCCGGCTGGCAGGTCGACGTACGCCGCGAGCGGCGCGCCGCCGGAGAGGTTGGGGGAGCCGTTGGTGGGCGGCAGGGTCGGCAGCTCCAGGGCGGAAAGGCGGATCATCCGGCCGCGGGAGGTGACGAGGCCGACCTCGCCCCGGGCCGTCGTGCGCACGGCGCCGACGACGACGTCGTGCTTGCTGCGGCCGCCCTCGGTGGGGATCGGGTCGGCTGTCGTCGTGCGCGCCATGAGCCCGGTCGAGGAGAGCAGGACCCAGCACGGGTCGTCGGCGACCTCCAGCGGCGAGGTCGCGGTCGCGGGGACGCCGGCGGACTCCAGGAGCACGGTGCGCCGCGGGGTGCCGTGGGCCTTGGCGACCTCGGCGAGCTCGGTGGAGACGAGCCTGGTGAGCAGGGCCTCGTCGCCGAGGATCGCCTCGAGCTCCTCGATGAGCCGCTCGAGCTCGGTCTTCTCGTTCTCGAGCTCGATGCGGGAGAACTTGGTCAGGCGGCGCAGCTGCAGGTCGAGGATGTAGTTGGCCTGCACCTCGGTGAGGTCGAAGACCTCGATGAGGCGGGTGCGCGCGATCGCGGAGTCGTCCGAGGAGCGGATGACCTGGATGACCTCGTCGATGTCGAGGATCGCGATGAGCAGGCCCTCGACGAGGTGCAGCCGGTCCTTGTTCTTGCCGAGCCGGAACTCGGTGCGGCGGCGCACGACCTGGGTGCGGAAGTCGACGAAGACGCGCAGCAGGTCCTTCAGGCCCAGGGTGCGCGGCTGCCCGTCGACCAGCGCGACGTTGTTGATGGGGAAGGAGTCCTCCATCGGCGTCAGCTTGTAGAGCTGCTCGAGCACGGCGTCGGGGTTGAACCCGTTCTTGACCTCGATGACCAGCCGCAGGCCGTGCTTGCGGTCGGTGAGGTCCTTGACGTCGGCGATGCCCTGCAGCTTCTTGGACTGGACGTTGTCCTTGATCTTCTCGATGACCTTCTCGGGGCCGACGAGGTAGGGCAGCTCGGTGACGACGATGCCCTGGCGGCGGGGGGTGACCTTCTCGACCCTGGCGGTGGCGCGGGTGCGGAACGAGCCCTTGCCGGTGAGGTAGGCGTCGCGGATGCCGTCGAGCCCGACGATGCGCCCGCCCTGGGGCAGGTCGGGCCCGGGGACGAACTTCATGAGGTCGTCCAGGGAGCACGACGGGTGGTTCAGCAGGTGGCGGGCGGCGCCGATGACCTCGACGAGGTTGTGCGGGGGCATGTTCGTGGCGAAGCCGACCGCGATGCCGCTGACGCCGTTGACGAGCAGGTTGGGGTAGGCCGCCGGCATGACGTCCGGCTGCATGAGCTGGTCGTCGTAGTTGGGGACGAAGTCGACGGTGTCCTCGTGCAGGCTGCCGGTCATGAGCAGCGCGGCCGGCGCGGGACGGGCTTCGGTGTACCGGGACGCGGCCGGCCCGTCGTCGAGCGAGCCGAAGTTGCCGTGCCCGTCGACCAGCGGCAGCCGCATCGTGAACGGCTGGGCCATCCGGACCAGCGCGTCGTAGATCGCGGTGTCACCGTGCGGGTGGTACTTGCCCATGACGTCGCCGACGACGCGCGAGGACTTCACGTGGCCGCGGTCGGGGCGCAGCCCCATCTCCTGCATCGAGAACAGGATCCGCCGCTGCACCGGCTTGAGGCCGTCGCGGGCGTCGGGGAGCGCCCGGGCCTTGATGACCGAGACGGAGTACTCGATGTAGGCGTTCTGCATCTCCTCCGACACGTCGATGTCGGCGATCCGCTCGACGAAGTCGTCGGGCGGGGGCGGGGAGGCAGTGGTCTTGCGGGCCATGCGGTGGCGATCTCCTGGCACGGTCGGTGGGGAACCCCACCATCCTGTCCTACCGGTCGGAGGGCCCCTCGCCCGCCACGCCGCTGAGCCCGGGGTCGGCTCCGCCGAACGTGCCCCAGTGCACGACCTCGGCCGCCGGCCGGCGGGGCCGCGTCCGGCTCGACCCCCCGACCCGGGTGCGTTCGTGGCCGAGCGCCACGACCCCGACGAGCCGCCGGTTGCCCGGTATGCCGTGTGCCTTCCGCACCCGGTCGTGGGCCGTCGGCGGCACGCCGAAGAAGAGGGCGCCGAGGCCCTCGTCGACGGCCGCCAGGAGCATCGCCATCGCCGCCATTCCGGTGTCGACGTCCCAGTAGGGGACCGGCCACCGGGCGGGGTCGCGGTCGGTCCAGCCCTTGTCGGGCTCGGCGTAGCGGTCGAGGTAGGCGTCGGGGTCGGACAGGCACAGGACCAGCGCGGGCGCGGCGGACACGCCTCGCAGCCACGCGTCCGGCTCCCCGGAGGAGCCACCCGAGGGGCCGTCCGAGGAGCCACGCGCGACGGCTGACCAGAACGCCTCCCGCTCGTCCTCGCCGGTCAGGACGACGAAGTCCCAGCCCTGGCTGAACCCGGCGCTGGGGGCCCGCTGCGCGGCACACAGGACGGCGTCGAGGGCGGCGCGCCCGACGGGGCGGCCGGGGTCGAACCGTCGCACCATCCGTCGCCGGCGCAGCACCTCGCGAAGCTCCACGCGGCCATTGTGTCGGCGCCGGGCTCAGCGCAGGGCGTCGAGGGTGGTGAAGCCGTACCCGGCGGCGCGGTAGCCGGCGATGACGCGTGCCAGGGCCGCGGCGTCCAGGGTGGTGCCGTCGTCGGGGTTCGCTCCTACGTGCATGAGGACGACCTGGCCGGGGGTGCGCCCGGCGAGCACCCTCGCCACGACCGAGTCGACCGACTGGCCGCCGCTCGTGCCCTTCCAGCCGAGGGAGTCGGTGGTCCAGCCGACGGCGCCGTAGCCCGCGGCGTGGAGGAGGGTGAGGGTGTGGCTGCTGGACTCGCCGAAGGGGAACCGGAAGAACGGCCGCGGGGTGCGCCCGGTCGCTGCCCGGACCGCCGACTCGGCGCGCGAGACCTCGGTCCGGACCGCGCTGTCCGACAGGGTTGTCAGGTGCGGGTGGTCCCACGTGTGGTTGCCCACGGGACCGACCGCTGCCATCTGCCGGACGAGCGCCGGGTTCGCCGTGGCGAACTGGCCGGTGACGAAGAACGAGGCGGGGACGCCCTGCGCGCGCAGCGTCGACAGGATCGACGCGGCGCCCTGGGACCCTGCGCCGCCGTCGAAGGTGAGGGCCACGACCTTGCGGCTGGTCGGGATCCGCGTCACCACGCCGTCGGCGAGCGCGGCCGGGATCGTCGGGCGGGGTGAGGTCGAGGAGGTGGTGGGTGGCTGCGAGGTCGACGAGCTCGGACGGGGTGTCGTGGTGCTCGGGCCCGGCGTGGTGCCACGGGTCGTGGACGAGGTCGGTGAGCTCGAGGTGGGCGCCGTGCTGGGCGTGGTCACCCCGCTCGTCGTGCCGCTGGTCGACGTGCCCGTGCGGCTGGTTGCGGGCGTCCGCGCCGGGCCGCCGCAACCGGACCACAGGGCCGCCCCCGCGGCCACGGCGACCAGCGCGGCTGCGCGACGGGACCTCCTGCGACTCGACCTCATGACCCATGCTGGGCTCCGGGCCGGCCCGATGCGCAGGGGCCAAGGTCCTCCCGGGCGCCCGGGCTGGGAAGATGGGCCCAACCGCGCGGACCACAGTGGCGTCACAGGGACGTGACCACGTTGGCCGGGCCGATTCCCGCGGTGAGCAGTCGGGGAGGGCTGTCAGTGCCTGCGCACGAGTCGGTGGACGTCGAGTCCGCCCTGCGCGAGCTCTACGACGTGCACTACGCCCGGCTGGCGGGCTGGACCGCGAAGCTGGTCGGCGACCCGGACACCGCCCACGACCTCGCCAGCGAGGCCTTCGTCAAGCTCTACCGCGAGTTCGCGAAGGTGGACGAGCCGCGGCCCTGGCTCTACACCGTCACCGCGAACCTCGTGCGGGACCACTGGCGCAAGCGCGGTCGCGAGGCCGCGGCATACCAGCGGCACGAGGCCGGCCGTGACGTCGCGACGCCGGCGCCCGACCACGCCACCACCCTGACGGTGCGCGACGCCGTCCAGGCGCTGCCGGACCGGCTGCGGGTGGTGGTCCTGCTGCACTACTTCGCCGACCTCCCGGTCGCGACGGTCGCCCGGCAGCTGGAGAAGTCCGAGGGCGCCGTGAAGCGAGACCTGTTCGACGCGCGCCAGCGCATGGCACAGATGCTGGGAGAGACCCGATGAGCCGCCGCGACCTGACCGACCTGCCCGGGGCCGGCGACCAGCGCGACCCCGTGGAGGAGTTCTTCGCCCGCGAGCGGGCCGACGTCCGCGACCTGCAGGCGGGCTTCGAGCACTGGGAGGGCATCGTCCGCGAGGCCCGCCGCCCGTCCCGACGCTCGTGGCTGCCGTATGCCGCCGTGGCCGCCGTCGCGGCGGTGGTCGCCGCGGGCACGTGGGCCGGCCTGGCCCACCGGCCGGGCGACGGCACGACACCCGCCACCGCGTCCTCGCAGGGCTCGGTGCAGACCGTGTCGCGGACCGTGACGACGGCGCCCACGACCTCCCCCTGGACCTCCTCGCAGCCCTCGTCGGCGACGACACCCGCCCCGGCTGTGTCGACGGCCACCGGCCCGCTGCCGGTCGCGCAGTCCTTCGGCCTGGTCTCGCTGACCAACGCGGGCGGCAAGGTCCTCTACGCCCTGGGCTCGGCGACCTGCCCCGGTGGCACCCCGTGCACCCAGGTCGTGACGTCGCGCGACGACGGTCGCACCTGGGTCGCGCTCTCCACCTTCACCACGCTGACCACGGCGGGGGCGGGCAGCACCCCGACGGGCGCCCACCAGCTCGTCGGCATCCGCTTCTCCGGCCCCGACGTGGGCTACGTGTTCGGCAGCACCACCCTGCGGACCCTCGACGGCGGTCGCAGCTGGCAGCCGGTCGACGTGGACCGACGGGTCGTGCTGTCGCTGGAGACCGACGGCGACCGGGTCTGGATGGCCACGGCCCGGGCGTGCACCCCCGGAACGCCCCCCGGCGCGGGGTGCAGCGACCTGCAGGCCCGGACCGGGAGGGCGGGGGACACGGCGACCACCGCCGTCCAGGCCGACGGCACCCCCACCAGCGCCCTGGCCGCCTGGATCGCGATGGACGGCCACGACGCGTACCTCAACACCTCCCTGTCCGACCCCGCGAGCCCGCAGGCCGCCCGCCCCGGGCCGCTCGTGCGGCTGTCCGGGCCGTCGGGGGCCGTCGCCCCCGTTGCCGGCTGCGACTCCGGCATGTGGGCCTCCGGGTCCGCGGCGGCGCACGGCACCCTGGTGGGGCTGTGCCCGACGAAGGGCAAGCCGCAGGACGAGTGGTCGGTGGTCGTGTCGACCGACCGCGGCATGACGTGGACGACCACCCCGGCACCGGGGCTGGGCCGGCCGACCGCCCCCGGGACCTGGCTGACCGGCACCGACGCCCAGCACCTCGTCGCGGTCACCGGGGGCGCGCCCTCGAGCGTCGACGGGCCGCCGTCACCCACCGCGCTGCTCGCCAGCTCCGACGGCGGCCGCACGTGGACCGACACCGGCCCCGGCCGCGGGGGAGCACCCGTGTGGGCGGGCGCTGCCGGTGGGTCGCTCGTGTATGCCGTGGAGGGCGGCCTCGCGTACTGGCAGAGCACCGACGCCGGCCAGCACTTCACCCAGGTCCCGATGCGGCGCTGACCCGACGGGGACGTCGGCCGGGTCTGCCATGCTTGCGCCATGACGCAGGCCGCGGCCCTTCCACCCGGGTACCCGGCGTGGTGGGAGGCCGACGTCGTGCTCCGCGACGGCTCGGTCGCCCACCTGCGCCCCATCACCCCCGCTGACGCACCGGCAGTCCACCGGTTCCACGCCGGCCAGTCCGACGAGTCCATCTACATGCGCTTCTTCGCGCCGCTGCGCCAGCTCAGCGAGCGCGACGTCACCCGCTTCACCACGGTCGACTACCACGACCGGGTGGCCCTGGTGGCGACGGTGCGCGGCGAGATCATCGGGATCGGCCGGTACGACCGGATCACGCCGACGAGCGCCGAGGTGGCGTTCAACATCTCCGACTCCTTCCAGGGCAAGGGGATCGGGTCGGTCCTGCTCGAGCACCTCGCCGTCATCGCGTGGGAGTCGGGCATCGAGGAGTTCACCGCCGAGGTGCTGCCGCAGAACCGCAAGATGATGTCGGTCTTCGGCGACGCCGGGTACGAGGTGAGCCGGCGGTTCGAGGACGGCGTCGTGTCGCTGCGCTTCGACATCCAGCCGACCGAGCGGTCCGAGGCGGTTCGGCTCTCCCGGGAGCACCGGGCCGAGTCGGTGAGCATGCACTCGGTGCTGTTCCCGGACTCCATCGCGGTCGTCGGCGCCAGCCGCCGCACCGACTCCATCGGCCACCGCATCCTCGCCAACATCCTGGCGGCCGGGTTCCACGGCGCCGTCCACGCCGTCAACCGCGAGGCCATGGAGGTGCTCGGCCTGCCGAGCCACACCCGGGTCTCCGAGATCCCGGACGACGTCGACCTCGCCGTGGTCGCCGTCCCATCCGACGAGGTGCTCGACGTCGTCGCGGACTGCGCCGAGGCCGGGGTCCGCACGCTGCTCGTCGTCAGTGCGGGCTTCGCGGAGGCCGGCCCGGAGGGGGAGCAGCTGCAGGCCGAGCTGCTCACCCGCGCCCGCGCCGCGGGGATGCGGGTCCTCGGCCCGAACTCCTTCGGGGTCATCAACAACTCCCCGCACGTGCGCCTCAACGCCTCCCTGGCGCCCGAGCTGCCGCCGGCCGGCCGGCTGGGCCTGTTCGCCCAGAGCGGCGCCCTGGGGATCGCGGTGCTGGCCTCGGCCGCCCGGCGGCGGCTCGGCATCTCGGTCTTCGCCTCCGCCGGCAACCGCGTCGACGTCTCCGGCAACGACTTCATGCAGTACTGGATCGACGACCAGGACACCGACGTCGTCGGCCTCTACCTCGAGTCGATGGGCAACCCGCGCAAGTTCTCCCGCATCGCCCGTCGGCTCGCCCTGACCAAGCCGGTCGTCGTGGTGAAGTCCGGCGTGTCGAGCTACGGCGTCCCGCCCGGCCACAGGGCCCGCACCACCCGCGTGCGCCCGGAGGCCTTCGACGCGATGCTGCGCCAGGCCGGCGTCATCCGGGTCGAGAACGTCCACCAGATGTTCGACGTCGCCCAGCTGCTCGTCCACCAGCCGCTGCCGGGCGGCAACCGGGTCGCGGTGGTCGGCAACTCCGACGCCCTCGGCGCGCTCACCGCCGAGGCCTGCGTCAGCTGGGGCCTCGAGGTCACCCACGGGCCGGTGTCGCTGCCGAGCGACGCCCGAGGTGAGCGGTTCGCCCAGGCGCTCGCGGAAGCCTTCGCCGACCCCGACGTCGACAGCGTGCTCACCTGCTTCATCCCGCCGCTGGTCACCCTCGACGAGGACGTCGCGACCGCCGTGCGCGACGCCGCCCTGCTGTCCGACAAGCCGTGCGTCGCCACGTTCCTCGGCATGCGCGGCGTCGTCGAGCGCCTGGCCGGCACGACGAGCGACGGGCGCGAAGAGGTGGTCCCGGCATACTCCATGCCCGAGGACGCGGTGCGCGCCCTCGCCGCGGCGACGAGGTATGCCGCGTGGCGCTCGCGCGACCACGGCGTGCCCGTGCGGCCCGTGGGCATCGACCGCGAGGCGGCCCAGCACCTCGTCGACGAGGTCCTCGAGCGCGACCCGGAGGGGCGGCGCCTCACGCCCACCGAGGCCGGGCAGCTGCTGCAGGCCTACGGCATCGAGATGTGGCAGAGCATCCCCGTGACCACGGCGGACGAGGCGGTCACGGCGGCCGAGGCCGTCGGCTACCCGGTCGTGGTGAAGTCGGTCGCGCCGCTGATGCAGCACTCGCCGGGCCTGTCCGGGATCCGGGTCGACCTGCGCACGGAGGATCAGCTGCGCGGTGCGTTCGAGGCGCTCAACGAGCTGCTCACGCCCCTGTCGGCGAACGCGTTCGTCGTGCAGCGGATGGCGGCCCAGCCGGGCATCTCCTGCGTCGTGCGCAGCGAGGAGGACCCGCTGTTCGGCCCGGTCGTGTCGTTCAGCATCGCGGGGGCACCCACCGAGCTGCTCGGCGACATCGGGCACCGGATCCCGCCCCTCACCGACGTCGACGTCTCCGACCTCATCTCCTCGGTCAAGGCGTCGCCCATGCTGCACGGGCACCGCGGGGCGGCCCCGGTGCACCGCGCCGCGCTCGCGGACCTCATCGCCCGCGTCTCGGTGCTCGCGGACAACCTCCCGGAGGTCGCGAGCCTGGTCCTCAACCCCGTCAACGCCCACGCCGGCGGGGTGGAGGTGCTCGGTGCGGAGGTCACGCTGTCGCCGATGCCGCGGCGCAAGGACCCGGGACGGCGCACCCTCACCTGACCCCTGAGGCGGCCACGCCGGGCGCAGCGGCGGGCTGACCTGCACCGATGACCGGGCGGCACCTGCCGTCCGGCGTGGTGCCGCGTGCTAGGGCAGGATGGCCCCCATGGGTTCCACCTCCCCGTCCAGCGCGTCGACGCCCCTGGCGCCCCTGCCCGACGACCTCACGCGTGCCATCGAGCGGGCCGGGTACTACCCGGCCCTCGTGGGTGACGTCGTGCAGGAAGCGCTCGCGGGCGAGGACGTCGTCTCGCACCTCGTGCACCAGGAGACGACCTTCGACCACGACGTGGTGCGGCGCCACATCACCGTGCTGGCCCTGACCTCGAGCCGGCTGGTCATCGCCCACGCCGACGACCACACCGACGAGAGCCCCGAGCACGAGGACACCGCCACCGCCACCACCGAGAGCGTCCCGCTGTCCGCGGTGCGGGGCGTGATGGTGACCCACGTCGTGTCGAACCCGCAGGAGTACCGGCCCGGCTCGCTCGGGCGCGAGATCACCCTGACGCTCGGGTGGGGAGCGGTGAGCCGGGTCGACCTCGTGCCCGCCTCGTGCGCCGACCCCGACTGCGACGCCGACCACGGCTACGAGGGAAGCGTCGCGTCCGACGACATCTCCCTGCGGATCAGCGCGGACGCCGAGGGCGAGGCAGCCCTGCGCCAGGCGCTGGGCTTCGCCCGGCAGCTGTCGGCCGGCATCGGCCGGTGAGCCGCGTGCCCCAGCTGCGCCCTCAGGACGTCCGGTAGCCGATGCCGCACGAGGGCCTGACCCCACCCCACTACGACGACGCCGGGCTCGCCGGTGTGCTCCCGTCCGTGGCTGCCGCCCTGGGGGTCAGGGCGTATGCCGGGCGGGCGCCGATCGAGATGCCGCCTGCACGACGCGCCGTCGTGGTGCTCGTCGACGGCCTGGGGTACGAGCTGATCCGCCGCCGCGGCGGCCACGCGCCGTACCTGCGCTCGTTGCTGCCCGCCGCGCACCGACTCACGGCCGGCTTCCCCTCGACCACCGCGACCTCCATGGGCACCTTCGGCACCGGGGCACCTCCCGGGATGCACGGCCTGCTCGGCTACGAGGTGCTCGTCCCCGGCGAGGACCGGCTGGTCAACGAGCTGTCCTGGGAGGACGGCCCCGACCCGCTCACATGGCAGCCGCTCGAGACCGTGCTCGAGGCCGCCGACCGCGACGGCGTCGCGGTGACCCGGATCGGCCCGGCGTTCTTCGACGGCTCGGGGCTCACGAGGGCCGCGGTGCGCGGTGGCCGGTTCGTGGCCGCCAACAGCCTCGCCGACCGCGTCGACGCCGCGCAGTCGGCCCTGCGGCGAGACCAGCGCTCGCTCGTCTACGTGTACTGGGGCGACCTCGACAAGGTCGGCCACGTCCACGGCTGCCAGTCCTGGGAGTGGGGCGACGAGCTCGAGGCGATCGACGCGGAGATCGCGCGGCTCGTCGCCGGCGTGCCCGCCGACACGGCCGTGGTCGTCACGGCCGACCATGGGATGGTGGACGCCCCGCACGCGCTGCGCATCGACCTGGCCCACGACCTCGAGCTCGCGGCGGGCGTCCGGCACGTCGGCGGTGAGCCGCGCGCCCTCCAGCTGTACTGCCAGCCCGGCGCGGCGGACGACGTCGCGCACATCTGGCGCGAGCGCGTGCAGGAGCGGGCCTGGATCCGCACCCGTGACGCCGCGATCGAGGAGGGCTGGTTCGGCCGCGTGGAGGACCGCAACCGGGCACGCATCGGCGACCTGGTGGTGGCGATGCGGGACAACTTCGCGATCGTCGACTCGCGCCGCGCCCGTCCGCAGCTGCTGGCGCTGCTGGGGCTGCACGGGTCGCTGACACCCGAGGAGTCGGCGGTGCCGTTGTTCCACGTCCCGGCCCGGGTGAACGCCTAGGGTGTCCTCTCGTGGCTGAGCTCGTCTTCTTCTCCGGCACCATGGACTCCGGCAAGTCCACCCTCGCCCTCCAGATGGACCACAACCACCGGGCCAGGGGCCGGCGGGGACTGATCTTCAGCAAGCTCGACCGCGCGGGGGAGGACCGCCTGTCCTCGCGGCTCGGGTTGTCGACAGCGGCGCACGAGGTGCACGACGACCTCGACTTCTGGGACACCGTGGTGGGACATGCGACTTCGGGGCTTCCGGTCGACTACCTCATCTGCGACGAGGCCCAGTTCTACTCGGCCGAGCAGGTCGAGCAGCTGGCGAGGATCGTCGACGAGATGGGGGTGGACGTCTTCGCCTTCGGCATCACGGCCGACTTCCGGACCCAGCTGTTCCCCGGCTCGCGACGGCTCATCGAGCTCGCGGACAAGGTGCAGGTGCTGCAGGTGGAGGCCCTGTGCTGGTGCGGCCGCCGCGCCACGCACAACGCCCGCGTCGTCAACGGCGCCATGGTCGTGGAGGGCGAGCAGGTCGTGGTCGGCGACACCCAGCCGGGCGGCGAGGACCTCGTGGAGTACGAGGTGCTGTGCCGCCGCCACTTCATGCGGCGGATGAACTCGGCCGCGGCCCGGGCCGCCTCGAGCTCGCCCGACGTGCTGCCGTTCGACCTCGACCTCTGCCCGGTGCCGCAGGCCTGAGCCCGGTGCCGCAGGCCTGAGCCCGGTGCCGCAGGCCTGAGCCCGCTGCCGCAGGCCTGAGCCCGCTGCCGCAGGGCTGAGCGCGGGGCCGCGAAGAGACGCACGGCCCGGGCGCGCGCCGCAGGCGCCCACCTCCGTGCTGTCACTCGCGGGGCTTGGCCCCGAACATGACGTCGTCCCAGCTCGGCACGCTCGGGCGGCCGGTGCGCCGCTTGGCGGGCCGGCCGGCGGCGGGCTGCTCCTTCGCGGAAGCCTCCCGGCGGGGTCCGGCCGGCTGACCGGACTCAGGTTGGGCGCGGTCCGCGCGCGCCGGCTTGGACGGGTCCCCGGACGCCGGCTGGGCGGCCTCGACCCGACCCCGGTCCCCGGGCTCCGGCTGGCGGGGCTCCGCGGCCTCCCCGTCCTCCGCGGCCGTGGTGGCGTCGGCCCCGGGCCCACGGTCGACGACCGGGCCTGGCCGGTCGTCGGGCGAGGTGTACGCGGCGGGGAGCACGTCGTGCCCGACCTCACCGGCGGCGTCGTCGAGCGGGTGCGGTCCCTTGGCCGCCGGCGGGGGCGGCATGGTGTCGGGGTCGTAGGCGAAGTCCTCGAGGGGCAGGGCGTCCTCGCGCGGGGCCTCGTCGACCGGTGTCGCGGCGGGGCTGCTGCGGCGCCGGCGGGGACGGCCGCGGTGGGCGGCCCGCTCGCGCATCGCCGACATGAGGTCGAGCGGCTCCTCGGGCACGGGGGGAGCGGCCTGGCGGCGTGGCGAGGCGACGCCGCCCTCGGCCTCCACGTCGTAGACGGTGGTCGCCCGGACGGGCGTCGAGACCAGGTGGGGGGCAGGCAGCGGAGACGCGGGGGTGGCCGCCTCCTCCTCGCTGAGCCAGCGGGCCTCGTCGTCGACGGCCGTGACGGTGCGCGCCTGCACGTCGAAGGCCCAGCGCGCCTGGCGCTCGCGGCCACCCGCCGGGAAGGTGAGGACGACGGTCCACTCGCCGCCGTCGTTGCGGGCGGAGTCCCACTCGGCGAGGGCCGGGTCGACGCCGCGGCCGGACAGGCGCTGGCTGACCCGGGCGGCCAGCGTGGTGGCCTGCTGGCCGCTGCCGCCGCGGGCGCGCACCCGCACGGTCCGGGCCAGGCCGGCGACGTACTCGCGCTCGGCCAGGATCGGGCCCTCGTACCGGGCGACCTTCTCGACCGTCCAGCCCGAGCGCTCGGCGACCTCGGCGGCGGAGTAGCCGGCCCGGATCAGGGCCTGCACCTCGCGTGGACGCATGCCGCCGTCGATCTCGATCTGCAGCTGGCCGAGTCGTGGGCGGTCACGGCGCACGGCAGCGCGCAACGGCTCGTCGAGCTGCACCCGGAACCGCTCGCCCTCGTTGTCGGACAGCAGCAGGTGCTGACCGTCCTCGTGGACTCCGATGAGCCGCAGGTCTCGCATTGCCTCTCCCGTACCGCCCTGGTCTGTGCTGGGCATCGCCTCGACTCTGCCATCCGTGAGGTCCCCACGAAAGCGCCCACGCCGCGCAGGTACTTTTGACCTGCGATGCTCACCCTCGACACCCACCTGCAGCTGGTCCTCGACCTGGTCGGGGTCTTCACGTTCGCCCTGTCCGGGGGGCTCGTGGCGGTGAAGAAGCGGCTCGACCTGTTCGGGGTGCTCGTGCTCGCCGGGGCCGCGGCGCTGGGCGGCGGGGTGCTGCGCGACCTGCTGATCGGGCACGTGCCGCCGGTCGGCATCTCGGACTGGCGGCTGGTGACCAGCGCGGTCGTCGCCGGGCTCGTGACCTTCGTCTACCACCCGGGCGTCGAGCGCATCTCGCGGTTCGTGCGGGTCCTGGACGCCGCCGGCCTGGCCGTCTTCGCCATCGGCGGCTCGCTCAAGGCCCTCGGCGCGGGCATGGACCCCCTGACCTCCGTGCTCGTCGGCGGCATCACCGCCGTCGGCGGCGGCATGCTGCGCGACCTGCTCGCCGGGCAGGTGCCCGAGGTGCTCCGCCGGGAGATGTACGCGCTGCCCGCGCTCTTCGGGTCCGCGCTCATCGTGACCGCCCACCACTTCAACCTCGTCACCCCGCTCGTCATCTGGGCCTGCGTCGCGTTCGTCTTCGTGGTCCGGATGGTGGCCGTCGTCCTCGACGTCCACGCCCCCCGTCCCCTGCGCACCGAGCTCCCCCAGTAGAGGATTTCCCTGTGAGCACCCCTGAGAACACCGCCAACCCCCTCGCGCCCTACGACGGCATCCTGCTGCTGTCCTTCGGCGGACCCGAGAAGCCCGAGGACGTCCTGCCGTTCCTGCGCCGCGTCACCGCCGGCAAGAACATCCCCGACGAGCGGCTCGAGGAGGTCGGCGAGCACTACTACGGCTTCGGCGGCCGCAGCCCGATCAACGACCAGAACCGCGCCCTCATCGCCGCCCTGCGCGCCGAGCTGGACCGCCGGGAGATCGACACCCCCATCGTCTGGGGCAACCGCAACTTCACCCCCTTCGTGGCCGACGCCCTCACCGAGGCGCACGAACGCGGCATACGGCGGCTCGTGACGGTCATGACGAGCGCGTACTCCTGCTACTCCTCGTGCCGGCAGTACCGCGAGGACCTCGCAGCCGCGCAGCAGGAGGTCGAGGCCGCCGGCGTGGACATCGAGGTCGACAAGGTCCGCACCTACGCCAACCACCCCGGCTTCTCGCGCACCAACAGCCGGCTGGTCACGGAGGCGGTCCGCCAGGTCATGCGCTCCGGCGAGGACCCCTCGGCCGTGCGGCTGCTGTTCGTGACGCACTCCGTCCCGACCGCCATGGACGACACCTCGGGCCCCGGCGACGGCGAGGGCAACGCCTACTCCCACCAGCACCTGGCCCTCGGCGCCGCCATCACCGAGGAGGTCAACGCCACCCTCGACACCGACCTCGAGGGCGAGCTGGTCTTCTGCTCGCGCTCCGGCCCGCCCACCCAGCCGTGGCTCGAGCCCGACGTCAACGACCGGCTCGAGGAGCTGGCCGCCGAGGGCGCCCGCACCGTCGTCGTGGCGCCCATCGGCTTCGTGTCCGACCACATGGAGGTCGTCTACGACCTCGACACCGAGGCTGCGGAGACGGCCGAACGGCTCGGGCTGCGGTTGGTCCGTGTCCCCACCGTCGGTGTCGACCCCGAGTTCGTCTCCGGCCTGGCGGACCTCCTCCTCGAGCGTGCAGCGCTCGCGCGCGGCGAGCAGCCGCAGCAGCCGGCGTGGCCGGGTGACAAGCCGCTGAACTGGGTCTGCGCCCCGGGATGCTGCCCCAACCTGCGCGTCGCCAAGCCCGCCCTCTGCGGCCGGGACTGACCGTGGACGCGGTGCTGCCGCCGGGGGAGGAGCTCGAGGAGCTCGAGCGCGTGGCCGTGGCGGTGGCCGGTGAGGCGGGCCGGCTCATCGTCGACGAGCGCCCGCGGGACCTCGGGGTGTCGAAGACCAAGAGCACGGCCACGGACATCGTCACGGTGATGGACCAGCGCGCCCAGGACCTCCTGCGCGCGCGCCTCGGGGAGCTGCGCCCCCAGGACGGCTTCCTCGGCGAGGAGGAGGGCGGCGCCGCCGCCCGGTCCGACGTGACGTGGGTCGTGGACCCCATCGACGGCACCGTCAACTACCTCTACGCCCTGCCCGCGTATGCCGTGTCCGTCGCGGCCGTGGTGGGCAACCCGGCCACGCCCGGGGCATGGCAGCCGGTGGCCGGGGCCGTGGTCAACCCCGTCACGGGCCAGCTCTTCCACGCCCGCGCGGGCGGCGGCGCCTGGCTGCGCACCGGCGAGGGCGAGGAGGAGCGGCTCGCGGTCGGGGCGCCACCGGTCCTGGCCCAGGCGCTGGCGGGCACGGGCTTCGGCTACGACCCCGAGCGGCGGCGGGAGCAGGCACGGGTGCTCGTCGAGGTGCTGCCGCGCGTCCGGGACATCCGGCGGCTCGGCAGCGCAGCCCTCGACATCTGCGCCGTCGCCCACGGCACCCTCGACTGCTACTACGAGCAGGGCCTCAACGCCTGGGACATGGCCGCCGCGTGGCTGGTGCTGACGGAGGCCGGAGGGGTGTTCACCGGCCTCGGGGACGCGCCGCCCACCCCCGACATGGTCGTGGCCGGGGCGCCGGCGCTGCACGGCGAGCTCGAGCGGGTCGTCCGCGAGGCGAGGGCCGCACGGTCCTGAGGCTGCCGGCCTGACGGTCCCGCGCCCCTCGGCCACCGAAGCCTGCCGCGACGGACGGCCGCCGCGTCGAGTCAGGCCGTGGCGGCGAACCCCGCCAGCTCCGGGATGCGCAGGCCGTGCTCGGTCGCGAGGCAGGCGAGATTCTCCAGCTCGGCCTCCCGGACGGAGGCGAGGTAGTCGTCACCGGACTCCTGCGCCCCGCGCAGGGACTCCATGGCGCTCTGGGCGTGGGAGCGGATCTCACTGTGGAACTCGGTCATCGTGCACCCCTCTCTTCGTCTGGGACGAGGTGTAGGTCGGGCTCGGGCCGGAGCCAGAGACTCTATGCACCCGAACGCGGGATCCGGGAACGGGGTTGTCCGTCTTGGGTGAACAGTGGGTGAATCCAGACGTTTCCTTGGCGTTCGGAACCGCCACGTTCGGGCCGAAACGGGACGCGGGACGGGACCGCCGGCGACGGTGCGGCGGGCGAATCTGGACCCGATGGTGACGCCCCGGTCCCGATGGGGCACAATCCCGGCCTGCGGTGGGCACAAAACCGCATGCACCTGCGTTGACACCGGCGAAATGGCTTCCCGGCGAGTGGGAGGCCAGATGTACCGAGCAACAGGAGAGCGACAGCGACCATGGCGACTGACTACGACGCGCCGCGCAAGACCGATGACGAGCTGTCCGAGGACTCGATCGAGGAGCTGAAGTCCCGACGGGTCGACAAGAGCGCCTCGAGCGTGGACGTCGACGAGGCCGAGCAGGCCGAGGGCTTCGAGCTCCCGGGTGCCGACCTGTCCGGGGAGGAGCTCTCGGTCCGGGTGATCCCGCGCCAGAGCGACGAGTTCACCTGCTCCCGGTGCTTCCTGGTGCACCACCGCAGCCAGCTGGCCAGCGAGGCCGGCGGGGTCCTGGTGTGCCGGGAGTGCGCCGCGTAGGTGACACCCGCGTCCGGACGGACGACGGCAGGGCCGGGCAGGGATAGGGTCAGTCCACGTGGCTGACCCTTCCCGCGTCCCGGAGCCGGCGGTGCCCGTGCACCTGCGCCGGCTCGACCCGGACCTCCCGGTGCCGTCGTACGCCCACCCGGGCGACGCCGGCGCCGACCTGCACTCAGCGGTCGAGGTGACCCTGGCCCCGGGGGAGCGCACGCTCGTCCCCACCGGGCTGGCCCTCGCCCTGCCGGAGGGCTACGTGGGGCTGGTGCACCCCCGGTCCGGGCTCGCGGCCCGGCACGGCATCACGATCGTGAACGCACCCGGGACCGTGGACGCCGGCTACCGCGGGGAGGTGCTGGTCAACCTGGTCAACCTCGACCCGCGCGAGGAGTTCACGGTGCGCCGGGGCGACCGCATCGCCCAGCTCGTGGTGCAGCAGGTCGCCCGCGTGCAGTTCGTCGAGGTCGATTCGCTCGACGACAGCTCCCGGGGTGACACTGGACACGGGGCCAGTGGTGGCTTCGGGCACCACACCACGACGACGAAGGACTGACGACAGCAGTGGGCATCTTCCGACGAGGCAAGCAGACCGCGGCGACCGACGAGACGCTTCCCGGCGACGCCGCCGACGACCTCTCCGCCGGCGACTCCACCCGGGCCTGCGCGGCGGGGGCCGAGGACGCCGGCGCCGACCCGGACGGCCTCGCGGCCGGCTCCGCGGGCGCGGGGACGGGCAGCGACGAGGACACCGGCACCGCGTCCGCGGCCGGCGCGCCGCGCACGGGTCGCCGCGAGGAGCTCGGCCCGTTCGACAGCTCGGAGGTCGACGGCGAGTCCGACGGCCGGCTCGACCTCGGCGGCCTGCGCATCCAGGGCGTCCCCGGGATGGAGCTGCGGCTCGAGGTGGACGAGGAGGCTGGGCAGGTGGTCGGTGCGACCGCCGTCCTCGGCGACTCCGCCGTCCAGCTCCAGGCCTTCGCCGCACCGCGCACCGCCGGCATCTGGGACGAGATCCGCGGCGAGATCGCGGAGTCGATCCTCAACCAGGGCGGCACCGCCGACGAGGTGCGCGGCGAGCTCGGGCTCGAGCTGCGCACGCGCATGCCCTCCGCCGGCCCTGACGGGCGCACGGTCTTCGCCCCGGCGCGGTTCGCGGGCGTCGACGGCCCCCGCTGGTTCCTGCGCGCCGTGTTCTCCGGCCGTGCGGCGATCGAGGACGAGGCGGCAGCACCCCTGCTGGAGGTCGTGCGCAGCACGGTCGTCGTCCGCGGCGACGCCGCAATGGCTCCGCGGGAGATGCTCCCGCTCCAGCTCCCGGCTCAGGCGGACGGTCCCGGGGCCGACTCCGCCGACCCGGACCACGACGTGCCCGCGCGGCGCGCCGACGACCTCAAGCCGTTCGAACGCGGCCCCGAGATCACCGAGGTCAGGTAGGCAGCCATGGCTCACCCCAGCACCCCGACGCGTGTCGGCGGCACGGGCACCAAGGAACGACGTTCGCCCCTGGCCCGCCTCGGTGAGCGGCTCACCAAGTCGGTGACGCAGATCGAGGCCGACGAGCTGCAGGAGGACGCCGCCCGCATGGGCTGCACCCCCATGTGCGACCTCGTCGACCGGCAGGAGGCGACGGTGTCCGGCACCGTTCGCGCGGTGACGCTTCGCCCCCGGGTCAACGTGCCCGCCCTCGTCGTGGACCTGTACGACGGCAGCCGCACCATCAACCTCGTCTGGCTCGGTCGCCGCACCATCGGCGGGATCTCACCCGGCACCTACCTGCGGGCCAGCGGTCGCGTCACGTGGACGCGCGGCGTGCCCACGATCTTCAACCCCTTCTACGAGATCGTCCCGCCGCGTGGCCACTGACCACCCGGCCGCCGACGCCGGCGGACCCCTCCCGCCGACGACGGTCGAGGAGGTCATCCGTCACCGGCTGTCCGCGGCCCTCGGCGGGTGGCGGGGCTCGCTGGAGACCGCGCTGCCCACGCTCGCGTTCGTCGTGGCCTGGGTCGCGCGCAACGACCTGCGGACGGCCGTCGTGTCCGCCGTAGCCGTGACGGTCGTGCTCGCCGTGGTCCGCCTCGCCCAGCGCCAGAGCGTCAAGTTCGTGCTGCAGGCGGTCGTGCCCACGGTGGTCGCCGCCGTCTTCGCCCTGCGCTCGGGCCGGGCCGAGGACGCGTTCCTCCCCGGCATCCTCTGGAACGTCGTCATGGGCGTGGTCGCGGTCCTGTCGGTCGCGACCCGCTGGCCCCTGGTCGGCTTCATGGTCGCCGCCGGCGACCCCGACCTCGCCGAGGACCCCCTGGGCTGGCGCCGCGACCACGGGTTGGTGCGCGTCTGCCAGCGGCTGACCCTGGTGCTGGTCGCCATCTTCGCCATCCGGCTCGCCCTGATGCTCCCGCTCTACCTCGCCGGCGCCGTGGCGGCCCTCGGCGTCGCCAAGATCGTCCTGGGCTGGCCGCTGTGGCTGGGCGCCCTGGCGGTCATGGGTGTGCTGCTGGTCCGTGGCCACACGCCCCAGGAGCTCGAGCCGGCCCCCACCGGGGTGCACGAACCCCACCGTGCCGCCGAGCGCGGCCCGGCCACCGACACCGAGTCCCCGGCCCGCTAGTCCGCGGCCTGCTGGTACGCGGCCTGCTGGTCCGCGGCCCTGCCGGTCCGAGGCCCGTCACGACGCGGCCCGTCACGACGCGGCCCGCTGGACGGGCGCGATGTCCCCGCCGCAGCGGGTCAGTCGGCCGCGCGCGGCACCCGGTCGCCGGGGCTGAGCATCGCCTCGAGCTCGTCCTCGAACTCGGGCGTGGTGATGAAGAGGAGCTCGTCGTGCGGCTCCAGGGAGTCGTCCCGGCTCGGAGCGATGGGGTGGTCCTCGCGGATGATGCCCACGAGCACCGTCTCCCCGGGGAACGCCACGTCGCCGGCGCGCTTGCCGGCATACGGGCTGTCGGCCGGCAGGGTGAGCTCGACCATGGTGGCCTGGCCCTGCTGGAACTGGAAGATCCGCACGAGGTCGCCGACGCTCACGGCCTCCTCGACGAGGGCCGTCATGAGCCGCGGCGTCGACACGGCGACGTCCACCCCCCAGGCCTCGTCGAACATCCACTCGTTCTTCGGGTTGTTGACCCGGGCCACGGTGCGGGGGACGCCGAACTCGGTCTTGGCGAGCAGCGACACGACGAGGTTGACCTTGTCGTCGCCGGTGGCGGCGACGACGACGTCGCACTCGGCCAGGCCGGCCTCGTGCAGGGCGGTGATCTCACAGGCGTCGGCGAGCAGCCAGCTCGCCTCGGGGATCCGGCTCTGGATCTCCTTGCGCTCCTTGTCCATGAGCAGCACCTGGTGGCCGTTGTGCAGCAGCTCGCGGGCGATGGAACGGCCCACGCTGCCGGCCCCGGCGATGACGACGCGCATCGATGTCCTCCTGGTTCGTGCTTCTCGTCAGTGCTCGCCCGGAGCGGGCGGGGCGTCGAGCGTGCGCTCCACCGACGGCAGGTCGCTGACCATCGTGGCGACGTGGAGCAGGTCGCCCTCCTGGAAGACCGTGTCGGGCTGGACGAGGATGCCGGAGCCGAGCCGCGTCAGGTATGCCGTGCGCGCGCCCGTGGCCTCCTCGAGGGCGCTGATGCGGTGGCCCACCCACGCGGGGTTGACCGTCACCTCGGCGATGACGACCTTGCCGGACGGGTCCACGAGCTCGGGCACGTGGCCCTGGGGGAGCAGCCGGCGGATCATCTGGTCGGACGTCCACTTCACCGTGGCCACGGTGGGGATGCCGAGCCGCTGGTAGACCTCGGCGCGACCGGGGTCGTAGATGCGGGCGACCACGTGCTCGACGCCGAAGGTCTCACGGGCCACGCGGGCGGCCAGGATGTTGGAGTTGTCACCGCTCGAGACGGCCGCGAAGGCGTAGGCGTCGTCGATGCCCGCCTCCTTGAGGGTGTCCCGGTCGAAGCCCACGCCGGTGACGCGGCGTCCCTCGAAGGAGGACCCCAGCCGGCGGAACGCCGACTCCTCCTGGTCGATGACGGCCACGTCATGGCCCTGCGCCTCGAGGCTGTGCGCGAGGGAGGACCCGACCCGCCCGCAGCCCATGATCACGAAATGCACGACGCCGACGCTACACCGACGCGAGACGCCCGGCGGAGGGCGGCGCGCAGGGGCCTCCCGGGCCCCATAGAGTGAGCGCCGTGCCAACCTCCGGACGCGTCCTCAAACGGGTGCTCGTCGGGCGCGCGATGCGCAGCGACCGCCTCGGGGAGACCCTCCTCCCCAAGAAGCTCGCGCTCCCCATCTTCGCCAGCGACGCGCTGTCCTCCGTTGCCTACGCGCCGGACGAGATCTTCCTGACCCTCGGCCTGGCCGGCGGCTTCCTCGCGCTGACCCACTCCTGGCAGATCGGGCTGTGCGTCGTCGCCGTCATGCTGGTCGTCGTCGCGTCCTACCGGCAGAACGTCCACGCCTACCCCTCAGGGGGCGGCGACTACGAGGTGGCCAACACCAACCTCGGGCCCCGGGCCGGCCTCACGGTGGCCTCGGCGCTCCTCGTCGACTACGTGCTCACGGTCGCGGTCTCGATCTCCTCGGGCGTCCAGAACGCGGCCGCCGCCCTGCCGTTCATCCGCGGCCGCGAGGTCGTCGTCGCCGTCGGGCTCGTCGTCCTCCTCACTGCGATGAACCTGCGTGGCGTGCGCGAGTCGGGCAAGGCGTTCGCCATCCCGGTCTACGCGTTCATGGCCAGCGTCATCGGCATGGGCGTCGTGGGGCTCGTCCGCGAGGTGACCGGGACGCTGCCGCAGGCCGAGAGCGCCAAGCTGACGCTCGCCCCCGAGACGGGGTTCGAGTCCCTCGGCGGCTTCGCCCTGATGTTCCTGCTGCTGCGTGCCTTCTCGTCCGGTTGTGCCGCCCTCACCGGTGTCGAGGCCATCTCGAACGGTGTCCCGGCCTTCAAGAAGCCCAAGTCCCGCAACGCCGCGACGACGCTGCTCATGATGGGCCTGGTCGCCATCACGATGCTCATGTCGATGCTCGTGCTGGCGAAGTGGACGGGCATCAAGTACGCCGAGAATCCCGCCAAGCAGCTGCTGCTCGACGGCAAGCCGGTCGGCGACACCTACGTGCAGGACACGATCATGGGCCAGGTCTCCAAGGCGGTGTTCTCCGGCTTCCGCCCGGGCGTCATCATCGTCTCGATCGTCGCGGGGCTCATCCTCGTCCTGGCGGCCAACACGGCGTTCAACGGCTTCCCGGTGCTGGGCTCGATCCTGGCCAAGGACGGCTACCTGCCGCGCCAGCTGCACACCCGGGGCGACCGCCTGGCCTTCTCCAACGGCATCCTCATCCTCGCCGGCGCCGCCGCGTTCCTCATCATCCTGTACGACGCCGAGGTCACGAAGCTGATCCAGCTCTACATCGTCGGCGTCTTCGTGTCGTTCACACTGAGCCAGACCGGCATGATCCGGCACTGGAACCGGCACCTGCGCCTCGAGCGCGACCCCCGCGCCCGCGCCCGCATGATGCGCAGCCGGGTCATCAACGCGATCGGCGCGACCATGTCCGGCCTGGTGCTGGTCGTCGTGCTGCTCACCAAGTTCGTCCACGGCGCCGGCTACGCGATCGCCGCCATGGTCGTCCTGTTCTTCATCATGCTGCGCATCCACCGGCACTACGAGCGCGTCCGCGAGGAGCTGCGGGTGCTGGAGGACGACAGCGAGGCGCAGCTGCTGCCGAGCCGCGTCCACGCGATCGTGCTCGTGTCCAAGATCCACAAGCCGACGCTGCGGGCGCTCGCCTACGCCCGGGCCACGCGCCCCAACCGGCTCGAGGCGATCACGGTCAACGTCGAGCCCGACGAGACGCGCGCGCTGCAGGAGGAGTGGGACCGTCGCCGGATCCCGGTGCCGCTCAAGGCCCTCGACTCGCCCTACCGCGAGATCACCCGGCCGGTCGTCGAGTACGTCAAGTCGCTGCGCTCGGGCCATCCCCGTGACGTCGTGGTCGTCTACATCCCCGAGTACGTCCTGGGCCGCTGGTACGAGCAGGTCCTGCACAACCAGAGTGCCCTGCGCCTCAAGGGCCGGCTGCTGTTCACGCCCGGTGTCATGGTCGCGAGCGTCCCGTGGCAGCTGCGGTCCTCCGAGGGCGTCGAGGAGCGGCTCGACGGCCCCACCGCGGGCTCGGTCCGCCTCGGCCAGTGAGCGGCAGCAGCGAGCCGACGGTGCACGCCGGCCCGGGCGACCTCTCCGCCGGTGACGAGGTGGAGCTCGAGGTCGGGCCGGTCGCCCACGGTGGGTTCTGCGTGGCCCGGCACGAGGGCCGGGTCGTGTTCCTGCGGCACGCCCTGCCGGGGGAGCGGGTCGTCGCCCGGGTCACCGAGGCGCGCGAGGGCCAGCGGTTCGTGCGGGCAGACGCCGTGCGCGTGACGGCCGCGAGCCCGCACCGGGTCCAGCCGCCGTGCCCGTATGCCGGGCCGGGCCTGTGCGGCGGGTGCGACTTCCAGCACGCGGACCTGGCGTACCAGCGCGAGCTCAAGACCGCCGTCGTGCGCGAGCAGCTGTCACGCCTGGCGGGGCTCGAGGTCGACGTCGAGGTCGAGGAGCTGCCCGGTGCGCCGGACGGCCTCGGCTGGCGGACGCGGGTCGAGTTCGCCGTCGACGGGGCCGGCCGCGCGGGCCTGCGCCAGCACCGGTCGCACGACGTCGTCCCGGTCGACACCTGCCTCATCGCCGACCGGCGGGTGCTGGCGACCGGCGTGCTGGAGCAGGACTGGTCGGGGGAGCAGTCGGTCGACGTCGTGGCGCCGTCGGTGGGGGAGCCCGTCGTGGTCCCCGTCCCCGGCGCGGACGCCGTGCCCGTGGTCACCGAGGCCGTCCGCGGGGACCGGTTCTCCGGCGAGTTCGAGGTGTCGGCCCGCGGCTTCTGGCAGGTCCACCCCGCCGCCGCGACGACGTTCGTCGACACCGTCCTGGGCATGCTCGCACCGCGCGCGGGAGAGACCGCCCTCGACCTGTATGCCGGCGTGGGCCTCTTCGCCCGGGCACTGGCCGAGCAGGTCGGCCCGACCGGCCGGGTCGTCGCGGTGGAGTCGGACCCGCGCGCGACCGACGAGGCCGAGCGCAACCTCGCCGCCCACCCCTCGACGCTGGTCGTGCGGGCCCGTGTCGACGACGCGTTCGGCGTCCCGCGGCCGACCCGCAAGGGCGCGTCGGGCAACCGCCGTGCGGCCCGCGGCCGCAAGCTGCGCCGTCACCCGATGCTGCCGCCGACCGCCGATCTCGTCGTCCTGGACCCGCCGCGCACCGGCGCCGGGCGCGACGTCGTCGGACAGGTCGCCGCGCTGGGGGCCAGGGCCGTCGCCTACGTCGCCTGCGACCCGGCGGCACTCGCGCGCGACACGGCATACCTCGCCGAGCACGGCTACGCCCTGCAGGGGCTGCGCGCGTTCGACGCCTTCCCGATGACCCACCACCTGGAGTGCATCGCGCTCTTCGAGAGGACCCGCACGTGAGCACGACCGACCGCACCGACGTGACCAGCGCCGCGGGGGAGCCCGGGGCGGCTCCGGCGGCGACCGACCCCTTCGTGCACCGGGTCGAGGTCCACTTCTACGAGGTCGACCAGGTCGGGGTCGTCTTCAACGCGTGGTACCTCGCCTGGTGCGACGACGCGCGGCTGGCCTACTGCGCGTCGCGCGGGTACGGCATCGAGGAGGCGAGGGCGCACGACGCGATGCCGCTGGTGCGGCACGCCGAGATCGAGTGGCTCGCGAGCCTGTCGGCGGGGGACCACGCGGAGATCGTGGTCCGCCCGGTGCGCGTCGGCACGACCTCCTTCACGCTCCGGCACGAGATCCACCGGGCCGGCGACGGGCAGCTGTGTGCCGTCCTCACGATCACCTACGTGGCGGCCGGTCTCGCCGAGCGGACCAAGCGAGACCTTCCGCTTCCGCTGCGTCGCGCGCTGGAGCAGGATCGATCGCAGAGCCCCTCCTGACGTGATATCTTGACGTCAAGATAAATCGGACGAAGAAGTCGACAGCATCGAAGGAGCCTGCAGTGGCCAGCACGAACAGCTTCAACGCCCACGGTGAGCTGAAGGTCGGTGACAGCTCCTACGAGGTGTACCGACTCTCCGCGGTCGAGGGCGCCGAGACCCTCCCGTACAGCCTCAAGGTGCTGCTCGAGAACCTCCTGCGCACCGAGGACGGCGCGAACATCACCGCCGACCACATCCGCGCGCTCGGCGGGTGGGACCAGGACGCCGACCCCGACACCGAGATCCAGTTCACGCCGGCCCGCGTGATCATGCAGGACTTCACCGGCGTGCCCTGCGTCGTCGACCTGGCCACCATGCGCGAGGCCGTCGCCGACCTCGGTGGCGACCCGACCAAGATCAACCCGCTCAGCCCGGCCGAGCTCGTCATCGACCACTCCGTCATCATCGACGTCTTCGGCCGCAAGGACGCCTTCGAGAAGAACGTCGAGATCGAGTACGAGCGCAACGGCGAGCGCTACCAGTTCCTGCGCTGGGGCCAGACGGCGTTCGAGGACTTCAAGGTCGTCCCGCCCGGCACCGGCATCGTCCACCAGGTCAACATCGAGCACCTCGCCCGCACGGTCATGGTCCGTGACGGCGTGGCCTACCCCGACACCTGCGTCGGCACCGACTCGCACACGACGATGGTCAACGGCCTCGGCGTGCTCGGCTGGGGCGTCGGCGGCATCGAGGCCGAGGCCGCGATGCTCGGCCAGCCGGTCTCGATGCTCATCCCGCGGGTCGTCGGCTTCAAGCTCTCCGGCTCGATCCCGTCCGGCGCCACCGCCACGGACGTCGTCCTCACCATCACCGAGATGCTGCGCAAGCACGGTGTCGTGGGCAAGTTCGTCGAGTTCTACGGCGAGGGCGTCGCCCAGGTGCCGCTGGCCAACCGCGCCACCATCGGCAACATGAGCCCCGAGTTCGGCTCCACCTGCGCCATCTTCCCGATCGACGACGTGACGCTGGAGTACCTCCGCCTCACCGGCCGCTCCGAGGAGTCCGTCGCCCTCGTGGAGGCGTACGCCAAGGAGCAGGGCATGTGGCTCGACCCGTCGAAGGAGGCCCGCTACTCCGAGTACCTCGAGCTGGACCTGTCGACCGTCGTCCCCTCGATCGCCGGCCCGAAGCGTCCCCAGGACCGCATCGCGCTCACCGACGCCAAGTCGGCGTTCCGCAAGGTGCTCCCGACCTACGTCGCCCACCACGAGGGCGACCCGGGTGCGGCGTCGTCCTTCCCTGCCAGCGACCCGCAGGCGGGTGGCGGCTCCGGCGACGGGTACAACGGCGGCGACCAGCCGGCATACGAGGGTGACGGCAGCGGCCGCCCCTCGAAGAAGGTCACGGTCACGACCGCCGAGGGCGACTCGTTCGAGATCGACCACGGCATCGTCTCGATCGCCTCGATCACCAGCTGCACCAACACCTCCAACCCTTCGGTGATGATGGCCGCCGCGATGCTGGCCAAGAACGCCGTCGACCGCGGGCTCACCGTGGCGCCGTGGGTGAAGACCTCGATGGCTCCCGGCTCCAAGGTGGTCACCGACTACTACGAGAAGGCCGGCATGTGGCCCTACCTCGAGAAGCTCGGCTTCCACCTCGTCGGCTACGGCTGCACCACCTGCATCGGCAACTCGGGCCCGCTGTCGGACGAGATCTCCAAGGCCATCAACGACAACGACCTCGCCGTCGTGTCGGTGCTGTCGGGCAACCGCAACTTCGAGGGCCGGATCAACCCGGACGTGAAGATGAACTACCTCGCGTCGCCGCCGCTGGTCATCGCCTACGCCCTCGCCGGGACGATGGACTTCGACTTCGAGACCGAGCCGCTCGGCCAGGACACCGAAGGCACCGACGTCTACCTGCGGGACATCTGGCCGACCCCGGACGACGTCGAGCACACGATCGCGCAGTCGATCAACCAGGAGATGTTCACCAAGGACTACGCCGACGTGTTCGCGGGTGACGAGCGCTGGCAGTCGCTGCCGACGCCCGAGGGCAAGACGTTCGAGTGGGCGCAGGACTCCACCTACGTCCGCAAGCCCCCGTACTTCGACGGCATGCAGATGGAGACGACCCCGGTCGAGGACATCTCAGGCGCGCGGGTGCTCGCCAAGCTGGGTGACTCGGTCACGACCGACCACATCAGCCCGGCCGGCTCGATCAAGGCCGACAGCCCCGCGGGCAAGTACCTCGCCGAGCACGGTGTCGAGCGCAAGGACTTTAACTCCTACGGCTCGCGACGCGGCAACCACGAGGTCATGATCCGCGGCACCTTCGCGAACATCCGCCTGAAGAACCTGCTCCTCGACGGCGTCGAGGGCGGCTTCACGCGGAACTTCCTCGCCGGCGGCGAGCAGACCACGATCTACGACGCCTCCGCCGCCTACCAGGAGGCCGGCGTCCCGCTCGTCATCCTCGCGGGCAAGGAGTACGGCTCGGGCTCCTCGCGTGACTGGGCCGCCAAGGGCACCCGCCTGCTGGGCGTCAAGGCCGTCATCGCCGAGAGCTACGAGCGCATCCACCGTTCCAACCTCATCGGCATGGGCGTCATCCCGCTGCAGTTCCCGCAGGGGGAGTCGGCGGACTCGCTGGGCCTCGACGGCACCGAGACGTTCTCGGTCACCGGCATCACCGAGCTGAACGAGGGTCGCACGCCCAAGACGGTGAAGGTGCGGGCCGAGAAGGACGGCGGCGCGCCGGTCGAGTTCGACGCGGTGGTGCGGATCGACACCCCCGGTGAGGCCGACTACTACCGCAACGGCGGCATCCTGCAGTACGTCCTGCGCTCGCTCGTGAACGGCTGAGTTCCCCTCCGCCGCAACGGAGCTGACCAAGGGGTATGCCGCGTGGGAGACCACGCGGCA
>NZ_JBHUYG010000059.1:0-26790 GCF_042668795.1 Pedococcus sp. NPDC057267
GCTCCCCACCGGGTGGTGGGGAGCCCCTCTCGTCGTGCGGGGACCTGCTCCGTCAGCCCTTCTTCTTCGTCGGCTTGGGGGTCGGGGTCGGCGGGGGGGCCTGGGTGGTCGGTGAGGGCGGCGGCGGCGGTTGCACCGCCTGTCCGCTGGACAGGTACAGGCCGATCGTCGTGCCCTTGACCGCAGTGCCGCTGGGGTTGGTGTAGACCACGAGCCCGGGAGCGATGCCGCTGCTCGTGCTGCCCGCGACCTGGGCGCTGAAACCGGCCGCCTGCAGCGTCGAGATGGCCTGGGCGACCGACATGCCGCTGACGTAGGGGATGGCGATGTTGTCGCCGTTGAGGATCGTGTTGCTCGGCGGGGGGAAGTCGCGCTCGGGCAGGCCGGCGGACGCCGCCTGGAGGATGCCCTGCCAGACCGGGGCGGCGATGTCGCCACCGAAGACGCCCTTGTACCACTGCCCGGCCAGGGTGATCCCGTTCATGCCGCGCTGGGAGTAGGGCGTCCCGACCCAGACGGCGGCGGCGCGCTGTGCCGTGTAGCCCACGAACCAGGACTCGACGTGGTCGTCGGTGGTGCCGGTCTTGCCGGCTGCCGGCCGCGTGCCGAGGGACGCCTTGGTGCCGGTGCCGTTCTTGATGACCTCCTTGAGGAGCTCGGTCGCGCCGTTGGCCACGTCGGGGTCGATGACCTGCTGGCACGGGGTGCTGCCGATCTTGACCGGCTTCTTGTCGGGGGTGGTGATCGACAGGATCGGGTTCGGCGGGCAGTACTTGCCGCTGTTGGCGAGGATCGCGTAGGAGCTGGCCAGCGTCATCGGGGTGACGTCACCGGTGCCGAGGACCGAGCTGGCGTAGCAGGGCAGGTTGCCGCCGCTGCCGGTGTGCAGGTGCATCTTCGTCATGGTGTCGAGGACGTTGCGGGTCCCGAGGCCGAAGGTCAGCGACGCGAAGGCCGTGTTGATGGAGTCGGCCGTCGCCTTGCGGAACGGGATGGGCTTGCCGCCGATCGGGTAGTCGTTGCGGATCCCGTACGGCTTGGTGTCGTGGCAGGAGCCCTGCTCCTGGGGGGAGTAGTAGGCCGACTGGGTCGGGCCGGCGAACTTGGACGGGACGGTGCCGTTCACGGTGATGCCGCTCTCCAGGGCCCGGACGATGGAGAACATCTTCGCCGTCGAGCCGAACTGGAAGCCGCTGGTGCCGCCGTACTTGGTGTCGACGTTCCAGTTGACCTGGGTGTAGCCGTAGGCCGTCTGCTGCTGGGAGGTGGTCGGGTAGCTGGAGTTCTGCACCATGGCGATGACGCGGCCGGTGCTCGGCTCGATGACGGTGGCAGCTGCACCCACGAGCTGCGAGATGCCGGCCTTGCTCCGGTCGTAGGCGTCCCTGGGCATCGCCCGGTTGTCCTTGGGGACGCGGGCGGTCAGGTCGGCCAGCGCGGCCTGCTGGACGGTCGGGTCGAGCGTGGTCTGGATCGTCAGCCCCCCCTGGGTGATGTTCTTGACGCGCTCGGGCACGGTCTTGCCGAGGGCGTCGAGGTTGTGGTTGCTCGTGTCCTTGAGGTAGGCCATCACGTAGTTGCAGAAGTACGGCTCGCTCGAGGCCGCGCAGTTGCTGAGCGGGTCCTTGCGCTTGAGCATCTTCGCGAGCGGGATGGCCTTGGCGGCCTGCCAGTCCTTGTCGTTGATGATGCCGAGCTCGTGCATGCGGTCGAGGACGACGTTGCGGCGGGCCTGGGCGCGCTCGGGGCCGTTGTTGAACGGGTCGGTGCGGCTCGGGTTCTGCACCAGGCCGGCCAAGGTCGCGGCCTGCGGCAGGTTGAGCTTGCTCGCCGGGACGGAGAAGTAGTGCTCGGCCGCCGCCTGGATGCCGTACGCGAGGTCGCCGTAGTAGGCGAGGTTGAGGTAGCCGGCGAGGATCTGGTCCTTGGTCATCTCCTTCTCGAGGGTGACCGCGTACTTGATCTCCTGGATCTTGCGGGCCGCGCTGACCCGTACCGCGGCGTCGGCCGCCGCCTTGTCGTTGTTCCGCAGGGCGTTCTCCTGCAGCGTCAGCTTCACGTACTGCTGGGTGAGGGTGGACGCGCCCTGGACGTCGTGGCCCTGGAAGTTCGAGACGGCCGCGCGGGTGATGCCCCGCGGGTCCACGCCGCCGTGCTCGTAGAAGCGGCTGTCCTCGATCGCGACCTGGGCCTTGCGCATGATCGGCGCGACCTGGTCCAGGCTGACGATGACCCGGTTCTCCTCCTGCGGCGTCGCGAGCACCCGGCCACGGGCGTCGACGATGCGCGACTGCTGCGACAGGGGCGAGGTGGTGAACTCGCTGGGCAGGTCGTCGAACGCCTTCACCCCCGCGGTGGCGACGCTGCCGGTCGCGCCGACGGCGGGGATGAGCAGTCCGGCCGCCAGCAGGCCCATGACCAGCGCCGTGGCGACGAAGGCTCCGAGCAGGCTGACGACGTTCCCGAGGTTGGCGGCGCGTCCTGACATGTGCCAAGGGTAACTGCCGGTTCGTCCCGGTCCCGGTTGGTGGGACGGCCGGGTTCCCCGCCGGGGTGGTGGCGGCGGGCCGGTTCCCTGGCACGAACGGGCTGGTCAGGGCCACGAAACGGTGTGGTTCGCAATGACTAGTCCCTTCGGTCATCGCAGAACTACACGAATGGACCATGTCCGGGAAGCGCCCGAATTCCTATCGTTTTCGCACGTCGACAACGACGTCAGACGCAAGGAAACGCGTCTGGAGCACAGCTGGAGGGGCACCAGGATGACGATCGCACCGGAGCAGGACATGCGGCAGCGTCCCCACGGGTCCGCGTGGGTCGACGACTGGGCGCCGCTGGGTGCGTGCTCCAAGTCGGACCCGGACGCACTCTTCGTCCAGGGCGCGGCCCAGCAGACCGCCAAGGTCGTCTGCCAGCGCTGCCCCGTCATCGCCGAGTGCCTCGCCGACGCGCTGGACAACCGCACCGAGTTCGGGGTCTGGGGCGGCATGACCGAGCGCGAGCGCCGCGCGCTGCTCAAGCGCCGGCCCAACATCACGTCGTGGGCGGCCCTGTTCGCCCAGCACCGTTCGGGCCAGATCGAGACCGCCTGACCCTCGCGCCGCCGCGCGTCAGCGTGCGGTGAGCGCCGATCCCATCGTCCGCAGCCCCTCCAGGTCGTGGATGTCGCCGCCCCTGGCCGGCACCTCGACCACGGGTATGCCGGGGTGCCCGGCGGTGAACCGCCGCACCAGCCGCTCCTGCCGCTCGGCCGTCTCGGCCAGGTCTGCGTGCAGCCGCAGCAGGTCCTCGGTCACCTCCGCGCTGGCCGACCGGGGCTCCACCCGGGCGAGCTGGTCCACCGCGGCCCGCGCCTGCGGCGCGGAGATCTCGGCCGCCACGCGCTGGATCCGGTTCACGACGAGTCCGGCGAGCGGCATACCCTCCTCGTCCAGCCGGCCGGCGAAGAACGAGGCCTCGCGCAGGGCGTCCCGCTCCGGCGCAGCCACCACGACGAACGCGGTCTCGGGCCGCTTGAGCAGCGCGTAGGTCTGGTCCGCCCGCTCGCGGAAGCCGCCGAACATCGTGTCCAGCGCCGCCACGAACGTCTGCACGTCCTGCAGCAGCTGGCCGCCGAGCAGCCTGGACATGGTGGTCGTGACCATGCCGACGCCCATGCTGAAGACCTTGAGCCCGGCCCGGCCGCTCGCCTTGGCCGGGGTGGAGATCAGCCTGATGAAGCGGCCGTCGAGGAACGAGCCGAGCCGCTTGGGGGCGTCGAGGAAGTCCAGCGCCGAGCGTGACGGCGGGGTGTCGACGATGACGAGGTCCCAGCGGCCGTCGCGGTCGGCCTGCGCCCGCAGCTGGCCCAGCTTCTCCATCGCCATGTACTCCTGCGTGCCGGCGAAGGAGCTCGACACCGCCTGGTAGAAGGGGTTGGCGAGGATCTGGGCGGCCTTCTCCGCGGTCGCATGCTGCTCGACCACCTCGTCGAAGGTGCGCTTCATGTCGAGCATCATCGCGTCGAGCGACCCGCCCATGGAGGTGTCGACGCCGGTCACCGGGCGGGGCGTGTTGTCGAGCTCGGTCAGGCCCAGGGACTGGGCGAGCCGACGGGCGGGGTCGATGGTGAGGACGACGACCCTGCGCCCCTGCTCGGCCGCCCACAGACCCAGTGCGGCCGCCGTCGTGGTCTTGCCGACGCCGCCGGCGCCGCAGCAGACCACGATCCGGGTCGCGGGGTCGCGGACGAGGGAGGCGACGTCGAAGCCGTTCGCCGCGCGGGTGGAGCCGGTGCCGGCCACGTCAGACCAGCCCCTGCTGGGCGGCGGCGTCGGCGAGCAGGGCGACCCCGCCGGCCTCGACGCCCTCGGGCAGGTACGGCAGGCGGGCCACGAGCCGGCCCTGCTCCCGCACGACCTCGGCCAGCCGCTCCTCGAGGTCGAGGCGGTCGCGGTACTCGCGGGCCTCGGTGACCAGGGCGGACGCCATGCCGTTGGTCACGGACAGCCCGGCTGCCTTGAGGTCGGACGCGACGCCGGTCGTGGGGCGCGAGCGCCCGATGGCCCGCAGCGTCGGCTCGGACAGCAGCGGCTCGCGGACCTGGTTGACGACGATCGCCCCCAGCGGCAGCTGTGCCGACCGCAGCTCCTCGAGGGCGTCGACCGTCTCCTGCACCGGCATCTCCTCCAGCAGGGTGACGACGTGCACGGCCGTCGTGTGGCTGCGCACCATGCGCGTGATCGAGTCGGCCTGGCTGCGGATCGGGCCGACCCGGGCGACGTCGGCCACCTCCGCGTTGACGTTGAGGAAGCGCACGACCCGGCCCGTCGGCGGCGCGTCGAGCACGACGGCGTCGTACGCCAGCTCGCCGTGCGGCCGTCCCGAACGGGTGTCGCGACCGCCCGCCCGCCGGCCCGCGGCCTCGTAGACCTTGCCGATGAGCAGCACGTCGCGGACGCCGGGGGCGATGGTGGTGGCGAAGTCGATGGCGCCGAACTTCTCCAGCACCGAGCCTGCGCGGCCCGCCTTGTAGAACTTCTGCAGGTACTCCAGCAACGACTCCTTGGGGTCCACCGACAGGCCCCACACCTCGCCGCCGCTGCGGTCGTGCAGGATCCGCGTCTCGGTGTGCCCCAGCGGCGGCACGTCGAACGTCTGGGAGATGCCCTGCCGGCCCTCGACCTCCGCGATCAGCACCCGCCGTCCCTGGCGGGCCAGCGCGACGGCGACGGCCGACGCCACGGTGGTCTTGCCGGTGCCGCCCTTGCCCGTGACGACGTGCAGCCGCACGTGGGACAGGTCGGGGTGGGCCATGCGGCAAGCCTAGGAGGCGAGCAGGTCGACCGCTGAGAGGACCTCCGCGAAGGCCGGGTGCTCGGGGTCGATCAACCCGTAGTGCCCGCCGTCCGCCACCGGGCGCAGCCGCACGGACGGCCCGTGGTGCGCCGCGGCATACCGCTCGCTGAGCTCGAACGGCACGACGTCGTCGTCGCGTGCGTGCACGACGAGGGCGGGCACGTTGGGGCTGAGCCCGATCGGGTCGGCCGCGGCGTACGCCCCGGGGACCTGCTCGGGGGTGCCGCCGAGGAACGCGTCGATCGCCCCGCCGCCGACGCTGGTGGCCTGCCCGTGGGCGAGGTCGAGGACGCCGGCCAGGCTCACGACGCCGCGCAGGCCGTGCGCCCACGGCCGGGACGCCGCCCAGGTGACGAGCTGCCCGCCCGCCGAGTGCCCGACGAGGACCGCGGGCGAGCTGCCCACCTGGGGGTCGCTGCGGATGGCCGCCAGGGCGTCGCGGAGGTCGTCCGCGGTCCCGGGCCAGCCCCCGCCGGCGACGCCGGTACGGCGGTACTCGACCACCGCGACCGGGTACCCGGCGTCGGCGAAGGCCTGCGCCTGCCTGCTCGCGTGTGCCCGGTCGTACTCGGGGCGCCAGAAGCCGCCGTGCACCACCACGACCGTGAGGGCGCGGGTCGTGCGGGCCGGCAGCCGCACGTCGTACACCTGGTCGGCGTGCTCGCCGTATGCCGTGGTGCGGGCGGGCGGCGCGGCCCGTTCGTCGAGCACCTCGATGGGGTCACGGGCCATGGCGACCATCCTGCCAGCGGTGGCTAGGCTGCGAACCATGACAATGTTCGATGGGCCATGCTCCTACTCCTTGCGGGCCTCACTCCTTCGTCGCTCGTGTCCTCAGGAGGTCGTCGCATGACCAAGTTCGAGTACGCGACCGTGCCGCTCATCGTGCACGCGACCAAGCAGATCCTGGACCAGTGGGGCGAGGACGGCTGGGAGCTCGTGCAGGTCCTGTCCGGCGACGGTGGCAACCTCGTCGCCTACCTGAAGAGGGAGAAGGCCTGACCATGAGTGCTGTCGAAGACCGCCTGGCCGAGCTCGGCCTGTCCGTCCCCGAGGTCGTGCCGCCCGTTGCGGCGTACGTCCCCGCCGTGCAGGACGGCCGTCGCATCTACACCTCGGGCCAGCTGCCGATGCAGTCCGGCGCCCTCGTCCAGACCGGCAAGGTCGGCGACGGCCACGGGCTCGTCCCGGCCGAGGACGCCAAGAAGCTCGCCGAGCTGTGCGCGCTCAACGCCATCGCCGCCGTGAAGGCGGTCGTCGGCGACCTCGACAAGGTGGCCCAGGTCGTCAAGGTCGTCGGCTTCGTGGCCTCCGACCCGTCGTTCACCGGTCAGCCCGGCGTCATCAACGGCGCCAGCGAGCTGCTCGGGAAGGCGTTCGGGGACAAGGGAGTCCACGCCCGGTCCGCGGTCGGCGTGGCCGTGCTGCCGCTCGACGCCCCGGTCGAGGTCGAGATCGTCGTCGCGCTCGAGGACGACTGACCTGTCCGACATGGTCACCCGGGAGTTCCCGGTCGCCGAGTCGCCGACCCTGCGCGAGCGCGCGGAGCGGTGGCTCGCGGCCGGGGACCCCGTGACGCCCGTCGAGCCGCGCAGCGCCGCGACCGTCATAGTCGTGCGTGACGGGTCGGCGGGCGTCGAGGTCTTCATGCTGCGGCGCGTGGCGACGATGGCGTTCGCCCCGCGGATGATGGTCTTCCCCGGCGGCGGGGTCGACCCGCGCGACGCCGACGCCGACCTGCCGTGGGCCGGGCCCTCGCCCGCCGAGTGGGCGGCGCTGATGCAGGTCGACGAGGGCACCGCCCGCGAGCTGGTCGCCGCGGCCGTCCGCGAGGTCTTCGAGGAGTGCGGGGTCCTGCTGGCCGGCCCGTCCCCCGACGTCGTCATCGACGACGTCAGCGGCGAGCACTGGCACGCCCAGCGCCAGCGGCTGCTGTCGCGCGACGCCTCGCTGTCCGAGGTGCTGCGCGAGCACGACCTCGTGCTGCGCTCGGACCTGCTGGGCTACCGCGCGCACTGGGTCACCCCGGAGTTCGAGGCCCGGCGCTACGACACCCGGTTCTTCTCGGCGCTCCTGCCGCAGGGGCAGCGGGCCGACGACCTGTCGTCCGAGGCCGACGAGGCCGACTGGGTGCGGCCCGCCGAGCTGGTCGCAGCCTGGCGCGAGGGGGCCGCCCTGATGCTGCCGCCCACCGTCGTGGCGGTCGAGGAGGTCGCCGCCGCGGGCTCGGCAGCGGCGTTCGTCGCCGAGCGCCCGCGCATCGCCCGGGTCCAGCCCGAGCTCGTCGACACCGGCGACGGGCTGGTGCTGCGGGCGGAGCTGCCGCGGTGAGCACCACCCCGCCACCGGCGCCCTCCGCGGCCGTCGGCGAGTGGCACGGTGGCCGCATCACCGAGCGCGCGCTCTGCGTGCTCGCGCCCAACCCCAGCCCGATGACCCTCGACGGGACCAACACGTGGGTCCTGCTCGAACCCGGCGCGACCGAGGCGGTCGTCATCGACCCCGGGCCGCTGCACGAGGGGCACCTGCGCCACGTCGTCGCCGAGGTCGAGGCGCTCGGCGCCCGGGTCGGCGCGACGATCCTGACGCACGGCCACGCCGACCACGCCGAGGGGGCGGAGCGGTTCGCAGAGCTGACCGGGGCGCCGACGCGCGCCGTCGGGCGCGGCCACGACGACCTTGCCGACGGCGACGTCGTCCGCGTCGGGGGGCTCGAGCTGCGGGTCGTCGCCACACCCGGCCACACGTCCGACTCCCTGTCCTTCGCGCTGCCCGCCGACTCCGCCCTGCTGACGGGCGACACCGTCCTCGGCCGCGGCACCACGGTGGTGGCGCACCCCGACGGCGAGCTCGCGGCATACCTCGACTCGCTCGAGCGCATCGCTGCGCTCACGGGCGGCGGCGCCGTGACCTCGATCCTGCCGGGGCACGGCCCGGTGGTGCCGGACGCGTCGGCGATGGTCGCGTTCTACCGCGTCCACCGCGCGGAGCGGCTCGAGCAGGTGCGCCAGGCGCTCGCGGACGGGGCGTCGCGGGCGCCGGACGTCGTGCAGGCCGTCGTCGAACGCGTGTATGCCGACGTGCCGCGCGAGGTGTGGCCCGCGGCCGCGCAGAGCGTGGCCGCGCAGCTGGAGTACCTGCGCGCGAGGGGCTGAGCCCCGCGTCGGGTCAGCGGGCCCGGCGCTTGAGCCGCTCGACGTCCATGAGCAGGACGGCGCGAGCCTCGAGCCGCAGCCAGCCGCGGGTCGCGAAGTCGGCCAGCGCCTTGTTGACCGTCTCGCGGGAGGCGCCGACGAGCTGGGCCAGCTCCTCCTGGGTGAGGTCGTGCGCGACGAGCACGCCCTCCTCGACCGGACGGCCGAACCGGGCCGACAGGTCGAGCAGCGCCTTGGCCACGCGACCGGGCACGTCGGTGAAGACCAGGTCGGCGAGGTTCTCGTTGGTGCGCCGCAGCCGCTGGGCCAGCGCCGCGAGCAGGACCTTGGCCACGCCGGGGCGGCCCTCGAGCAGGCCGTTGAGGTCCTCGTTGCCGAGGCCGAGCAGCTGGGTCTCGGCGACCGCGGTGGCGGTCATCGTGCGCGGGCCCGGGTCGAACAGCGACAGCTCGCCGAACATCTCGCCGGGCCCGAGGATCGCGACGAGGTTCTCGCGTCCGTCGGCGGACCGGCGGCCGAGCTTGATCTTGCCCTCGCGGATCACGTAGAGCCGGTCGCCCTGGTCGCCCTCGTGGAAGAGCACGTCCCCGCGCTCGAGCCGAGTCTGCGACATCGACTGCATCAGGGTCGACGAGGCCTCGTCGTCGAGGGCTGCGAACAGCGGGGCCTTCTTCACCACGTCGTGATCCACGGGCGACAGTGTGCCACGAGAGCGAGCGCGCGCCACGAGAAGCGCGCTGCAGTGGGAGGATCCGCGTCGCTCGGGCGGGACGGGCAGGCTGTCGACGGGGGCCGTCCGCGTCGTCAGGTGCCTGTCAGGCTTCGCCCGTAGGCTGGCCCGGTGCCAGGACCCCGTGCCCGCGACGTCGCGCAGGAGACCCCGCTCGCCCGGACCCGCCGCGCCCGGCGGATGTACGCGCTGCTCCACGAGCGGTACCCGTACGCCCACTGCGAGCTCGACTTCGAGAACCCGCTCCAGCTCCTCGTCGCCACCGTGCTGTCGGCCCAGACGACCGACGTCATGGTCAACAAGGTGACGCCGACCCTCTTCGCCCGCTACCCCGACGCGGCCGCGCTCGCCGGTGCCGACCGCGAGGAGCTCGAGACGCTGCTCAAGCCGACCGGCTTCTTCCGCGCCAAGACCAACTCGGTGATGCGGCTCGCCGCCGACCTCGTCGAGCGCTTCGACGGCGAGGTGCCGCCGCGGATGAAGGACCTCGTCACCCTCCCGGGCGTGGGACGCAAGACCGCGAACGTGGTGCTGGGCAACGCGTTCGGGATCCCCGGCATCACCGTCGACACCCACTTCGGCCGGCTCGTGCGCCGCTTCGGCTGGACCGCCGAGGAGGACCCGGTCAAGGTCGAGCAGGTCGTGGGCGAGCTCATCCCGCGCAAGGAGTGGACGATGCTCAGCCACGTCCTGATCTTCCACGGCCGGCGCACCTGCCACGCCAGGAAGCCCGCGTGCGGCGCGTGCCCCGTCGCCTCGCTGTGCCCGTCGTACGGCATCGGCGAGGTCGACCCGGTCAAGGCGCAGAAGCTGCTCAAGTTCGAGCTCGCCCCCGGGGCCGCCAACCCGTATGCCGCGGACCTGCCCGGCGTGCCGTCGCCCGACGGCATACCGGACGACGTCCCGGACGTTGTGCAGGCATGACCCGGCCCGTCTGGATCGACCGCGCCCGCGACGCCATCTCCGCGGCGGAGTCCGACTACTTCGAACGCTTCTCGCCCCCCGAGGAGGGCGGCCGGCAGTCGAGCGTCCTCATCCTGTTCGGCCCGCACGACGGTGGCGGCGAGGACGTCGTCCTGACCGAGCGCGCCCACACGCTGCGCAGCCAGCCGGGTGACGTGTCCTTCCCCGGCGGCAAGCGCGAGCCCTCGGACGCGACCCCGGCCGACGCCGCCCTGCGCGAGACCCATGAGGAGGTCGGCATCGACCCGGCCACCGTCGAGGTGGTCGCCGAGCTGCCCGACATCTACCTGTCACCACGGCAGTTCGTCGTCACGCCCGTGCTCGGCTGGTGGCGCGAGCCCGGTCCCGTCGACGCGGTGGACCCCCGCGAGGTGCACCGGGCGGTCCGGGCGCCGCTGTCGCACCTGCTCGACCCGGCCGCGCGCTTCACCGTCACGCACCCCAGCGGCTACCGGGGCCCGGGGTTCGAGTTCGACGGCCTGTTCATCTGGGGCTTCACGGCCGGGCTGCTGTCCGCCGTGCTCGATTTCGGCGGACTGACCGTTCCGTGGGACCGTGACGTTGAGCGACCGCTCCCCGACAGCTACCGTCCGGGGGGTCGACGAGACGCCCTGACCCAGACCGCGACGGAAGGCCGGAGCTAGATGTTCCTCGGACTGACCGTCCTGGACTACGTCCTCATCCTGCTGTTCGCCAGCTACGCCGTCACCGGGTACCGCCAGGGCCTCGTCGTGAGCGTGCTGTCCCTCGCGGGGTTCCTCGCCGGAGGCGCGCTGGCCATGTGGCTGCTGCCGCTCGCGGTCAACCAGTGGGCGGCGCTCGACGCCTCGCCGCTGCTGCGGTCGGTCGTGCTCATCGCCGGAGTGTTCATCCTCGCGTCGGTCGGGCAGGCCGCCTTCGTGTCGGTCGGCGGCAGGCTGCGCCGGGCCGTGCGCATCCGTCCGGCGAGGGCCGTCGACTCGGGCCTCGGTGCCGTCGTCGTCGTCCTCTCCGCCGCGGTGCTGGTCTGGTTCATCGCGGGCGCCCTGCGCGGTGGGGCCCCGGCGCCGATCGCCAAGGCCATCGGCGAGTCCCGGGTGCTCGCCACGATCGACCGCTTCGTGCCGCCGCAGACCTCGCGGCTGTTCGCCGGGTTCCGCGAGGTGCTCGACCGCGAGGGCTTCCCGCGCGTGTTCGACGGGCTGCAGAGCGAGCGGATCACCCCCGTCGCGCCCCCCGACCCCGCGGTGGCGCAGACCGCCGGGGTGCGCGATGCCGCCGCGTCCATCATCAAGATCACCGGCGTCGCCGAGTCCTGCAACCGTGGCCAGGAGGGCAGCGGCTGGGTCGTCGCGCCCGAGCGCGTCGTCACCAACGCGCACGTCGTGGCCGGAATGACCCGCGCGACGCTGCGCATCCACGGCACGGGGCGGTCCTACACCGGCCGCGTCGTGATCTTCGACGCCCGCCGGGACCTGGCCGTCCTGGACGTCCCCGGGCTGCCGGCGCAGCCGCTGCGGCAGGGTCCGGACCTCACCCGCGGGCAGTCCGGGGTGGTCGCCGGGTTCCCCCTCGACGGCCCCTACCGGCTCGATGCCGCCCGGGTGCGTGAGGTCGTCCAGGCGCGCGGCTCGGACATCTACGGCCGTCCCGGGACCAGCCGCGAGGTGTACTCGCTCTACGCGCAGGTCCGCCCGGGCAACTCCGGTGGCCCGCTGCTGGGCACCGACGGCCGCGTGGTCGGCGTCGTCTTCGCCAAGTCGCTCGACGACGACAGCACGGGCTACGCGTTGACCCTGGACGAGGCCCGACCCGTCCTCGACGCGGCCGCCTCGGCCAGCACGCCGGTCGACACCGGCCCCTGCGTCGCGGGCTGAGCCCCTGGCGACGGCCGGGGTCGGGCGCGGTCTCAGCCGAGGTCGTCGAGCCAGCGGACGAGCCGGGTGCTGACCCGCTCGGGCGCCTCCTCGGGCAGGAAGTGCCCGACCCCGGGGAGCAGGTGCCGCTCGAACCGGCCCTCGCAGTACGCCTCGGAGCCCCCGGCCGACGACGCCAGCACCGCCCGGTCGTGCTCGCCGTGCAGCTGCAGCACGGGCACCCGGATCGGCGTGCGCATCCGGGCGGCGAACCGCCAGCCGTCGGGCCGCAGCTGGCTGCGCACCACCCAGCGGTAGTACTCGGCGGCGGAGTGCGCGACGAACGGCAGCGCCATCGCGTCGGAGTAGAGCCTCGCCTCCTCCGGAGAGGGCCAGATCCCCTCGGGACTGGCCCACTCGCGCAGCAGCCGCTGGACGTACCCGCCGTGCACGGTCATCTGCCGCTCCGGCACGAACGGCCGCTGCAGCCCGCCCAGGTAGGCGTTGGCGCGCAGCTGCCCGGCGTGGGTGAACGACGCCTTGCGGAACACGAGCGGGTGCGGCATCGACAGGGACGCCACCGCCCGCGTCACCGTCGGCTGCAGCGTCGGCATGCTCCACGCGATCCAGCCACCCCACCCGTGGCCGACCACCGTGGCGGTCGAGGCGCCGAGCGAGCGCAGGACGCTCGCGACGTCGGTGGCCGAGGTGGGGGTGTCGTACCCGCGGGGCGGCTTGTCGGAGGCGCCGTACCCGCGCAGGTCCATGGCGCAGGCGCGGTAGCCCGCCTCCGCGAGCGCGACCATCTGGTGCCGCCAGGCCCACCAGAACTGCGGGAACCCGTGCAGCAGCAGGACGGTCGGGCCGTCGCCGAGCTCGGCGACGTGGAAGCGGGCGCCGTTCGCCGCGACGAACCGGTGCTCCCACGGGCCCTCGACCAGGGCCAGGGACGCGTCCAGGGTCATCGTGCGGGGCTCGGATCCGGGCTCGGGGTCGGGGCGGTGGAGACGGACGGCAGCGGGGCCGTCGCGGTCAGGACGTGCCCTTGATGGCGTCGATGGTCTGCTCGGCGTTCTTGATCGTCCGCTCCGGCTTGCCCGTCATCCGCTTGAGCTGCGAGCGCCCGACCATCGCGAGCACGCCGGCGATGGCGAACTGCAGGGCCGTGGTGATGAGGTAGGCGGCCCACAGCGGCAGCCAGATGTCGAGCACCGCGACGACCGTGTGGAAGAGGAAGATGAGGCCGAGCAGGCCGACGAACGCGGCACCGGCGAACATCCCGGCACCGGTGCCGGCCTTCTTCACGTCAGCGGTGATCTCGGCCTTCGCCAGGGCGATCTCGCTGCGGACGATGGTCGAGACGTCGTGGGTGGCGTCGGCGACGAGCTGTCCGATGGTGCGTTCGGGCGTGTCCTGCGGGGAGGTCATGCGCCTTCACCTGCGCTTTCGTCCGGTCGGGTGGGCCACGACCACCCTAGCCGCGGGAGGTCGGCTCCACATCCGGCGCAGCCTGGTAGCAGTCCGGTATGCCGTCCCCGTCCTCGTCGCGCGTCTCCAGCTCGGCGAGCCGGCGGTACACCCGGTTGCGTGCGCGCAGGACGACCGTCGCGAGGCAGGCGGACAGCAGCGACCCGGTGAGCACGGCGAGCTTGACGTGCTCGTCGCGCGGGCTGCCGGCCCCGAACGCGAGCTCACCCACGAGCAGCGAGACGGTGAACCCGATCCCGGCCAGCAGCGACAGCCCGACCACGTCCCACCAGGCGAGGTCCTCGTCGAGCTCGGCGCGGGTGAACCGGGCGAAGGTCCACGTGCCGCCGAGCACCCCGACGAGCTTGCCGACGACGAGGCCGAGGACGACGCCGAGGGCCGCGGCATCGGTCGCCGTGGCGCCGAGTCCGCCGCCGACGACCCGCACCCCGGCGGCGAAGAACGCGAACACCGGCACCGCCACCCCGGCGGACAGCGGCCGCAGCCGGTGCTCGAACCGCTCGGCGACGTCGAGGTCGCGGGGCAGCGTGCTCAGCCGCTCGGGGACCCGGGCCCGGGGGCGCACCGGCACGACGAGCCCGAGCAGCACGCCCGCCACGGTGGCATGGATGCCGGAGGCGTGGACCAGCGCCCACGTCGTCAGCGCCAGCGGGAGGAGCAGCCACCACCGGGCGACCCGCCGCTGGACCAGCCACGCGAAGGCGGCCAGCGGGACGAGCGCCAGGCCGAGGGCGGGCAGGTCGAGGGAGTCGGTGTAGAAGACGGCGATGATCGTGATGGCCACGAGGTCGTCGACGACGGCCAGGGTGAGCAGGAACGAGCGCAGCGCCGACGGCAGGTGCGTCCCGATCACCGCCAGCACGGCGAGGGCGAAGGCGATGTCGGTCGCGGTCGGCACGGCCCACCCGCGCAGGGCCTCACCCCCCGCGCCGAGGGCGGTGACGCTCCCGGCATACACGAGGGCGGGCACGGCCACCCCGCACAGGGCGGCGGCGACGGGGAGGGCGGCTCGCGCAGGGTCGCGCAGCTCGCCGACGAGGAACTCGCGCTTGAGCTCGAGCCCGGCGACGAAGAAGAAGAGCGCGAGCAGCCCGTCGGCGGCCCACTGGCCGACCGTGAGGTCGAGGTGCAGCGCGTGCGGGCCGAACGTGGTGTCGCGCAGCCCGGCGTATGCCGTGTGCCACGGGGAGTTGGCCCAGACCAGTGCCGCGACGGCCGCGAGGAGCAGCAGCGCACCGCCGACGGTCTCCGTGCGCAGCGCCGCCGCGACGCGCTGGGCCTCGGCCCAGCTGGAGCGGGCGAAGAGGCGGGGCTTGGTGGTCAGGCTCACGAGGGGCCTTTCAGGGGAGGCAGCACGGAGGACGTGTCGACCAGACTTCCCGACGCACCGGGGACCAGCCTACCGGTCGAGCGGTGCCCGGGCCGCGGCGCGCAGCGCGTCGAACATGGCCACCAGCGCGGCGCCCTCCTCCGGCCCGGCGGTGACGAGCCCGTCGAGGGTGAGCGTGTCGTCGAAGGACAGGCCGGGCCCGTCGACGACGACCATCTTCAGCCGCTCGAGGGTCTGGCGCAGGGCCGACTTCGCGTACGACGCACCGTGCCAGCCGTAGCCGACGCACGCCACGGGCAGGCCCTCCCACTCGGCGTAGAGGTAGTCGATCGCGTTCTTGAGGGCGGCGTTGTAGCCGCGGTTGTACTCGGGCATGACGAGGACGAGTGCGTCGGTCGCGCGCATCGCCGCCGACCAGCGACGCGTGTGCTCGTGGGCGTAGTCGCCGTCTGCCGGCTGCCCCGGCTCGTCGAGGAACGGCAGGTCGAGCTCGCGCAGGTCGTGGACGGTCACGTCCAGGTCGTCGGGGACCTGGCCGAGCACCCACTCGGCGACGTGGTGGCCGATGCGGGTCGGCCGGGTGCTGGCGATGACGACGGAGAGGCGGGGGCGACCCATGCCCGCAGCCTAGGCGGGGCGGTCAGCCGCCGGTCAGACGGCGGTCGGCCGGCGGTCAGCTTGCGGTGAGCCGCTCCACCCACTCGGCCGGCCACGGCGTGCTCCGCGCCGGTCCGGGGCCGCTGCGGTCGAGGTGGACGGTGACGTACCGACCCCGGGCGGCGCGCACCCGAGCAGCCCCCTCGAACGGCTCGCCCCACACCTCGAACTCGAACGTCATCGACGACGACCCGAGCCGGGTGACGCGGACCGTCGTCGTGACCTCCTGCCCGAAGTACAGCGGCGCCTCGAAGTCGGCCTCGAAGCGGACCCGCGGCGCCACCGGGAAGTAGCCGTCGAGGCCGCGCTCGCGGACCAGCGCCGCCTCGGCCGACTCGACCAGCCGGGTGACGGTGCTGTTGTGGTAGATCCCGGCCGCGTCGGTGTCCACCCACTCGATCCGGGAGCACAGCGTCGCAGTCGCGACGGCCTCGGCGGCAGGGTCGGTCACGACAGCCTCGGTGGCCGGGTCGGTCACGACAGCCTCGGTGGCGGGATCGGTCACGCCGACACGGTCTCAGGTGCCGCCGGCGTGGGTTGCGCGGGGTGGCCCGCCTGGTCCCCAGACGGGTCGTCCACCGCAGCCGGCGCGCCCGGTCGCCAGCGCAGGTGGACCTGGCCCTGCTCGCCCTCGCGCAGCAGCGCGAGCCGTGGCGGCACGCGGTCGGTGCGCGAGGTCGGCGGACGCCGGCGCCCGGCCTTCCAGGGGTCGGGCCACTCGGCCGCCGGCCCGGCATACCCCTGCTCGGCCGCGGCGTGAAGGGTCCACTGCGGGTCGTACAGGTGGGTGCGCCCGAGGGCGCACAGGTCGGCGCGACCGGCGAGCAGGATCGAGTTGACGTCGTCGTACGAGGAGATGGCGCCCACGGCGATGACGGCCACGCCGGCGGGTCCGGCGACCTCGTGGCGGATCCGGTCGGCGAAGGGCGTCTGGTAGGACCGGCCGAACGCCGGCCTCTCGTCCTGGGTGACCTGGCCGGAGGAGACGTCGATGGCGGCGGCGCCGTGCTCGATGAAGGCGCGGGCGATCTCGACCGCGTCGTGCTCGGTGTTGCCGTCGGGCACCCAGTCGGTCGCGGAGATGCGGACCGTGACCGGCACCTGCTCGGGCACGACCTCGCGCACCGCGTCGAAGACCTCGAGGGGGAACCGCAGCCGGTTCTCCAGCGACCCGCCGTACTCGTCGGTGCGCACGTTCGAGACCGGCGACAGGAACGAGGAGAGCAGGTAGCCGTGGGCCGCGTGCACCTCGACGAGGTCGAACCCGGCCTCGACGCCCCGGCGGGCGGCGTCGCGGAAGTCGGCGACGACCGTGTCCATGTCGGCCCGGGTCATCTCGCGCGGCACGTGGGTGGCCTCGCCGTAGGGCAGCGCGGACGGGCCGACGACCTCCCAGTTGCCGTCGGGCAGCGGCTCGTCCATGCCCTCCCACATGAGCTTCGTCGAGCCCTTGCGGCCGGAGTGGCCGAGCTGCAGGCCGATCTTCGCGGTGCTGCGCTCGTGGACGAACCGGGTGATCCGCGCCCACGCGTCCCGCTGCTCGTCGTCCCACAGGCCGGGGCAGCCGAGGGTGATCCGGCCCTCGGGTGACACGCAGGTCATCTCCGACATGACCAGGCCCGCGCCGCCCAGCGCCTTGGAGCCCAGGTGCACGAGGTGGAACTCGCCGGGCACGCCGTCGACCGCGCTGTACATGTCCATGGGCGACAGCACGACCCGGTTCTTGAGCTCGAGCGCGCCGATCCGCACCGGCTGGAACATCGCCGGCGCCTCCTCGTCCGGTGACGACACGGCGGCGCTGTCGCCCGCCGTCGGGGCCGCCGCGAGGTCACGGGCGACCTCGCGGGCGTACGCCGCCTGGATGCGCGCGGCGAACTCGGCGTCGCGCTCCTTGAGGTTCTCGAAGGTGATGCGGCGCGAGCGGGTGAGCAGGTTGAAGACGAACGCGTCGTGGTCCTGGCCGGCGTACATCCCGATGTTCTCGAACCACTCCAGGCTGGCCTGGGCCGCGCGCTGGGTCGACTCCACGACCGGCTTGCGCTCCTCCTGGTATGCCGTGAGCGCCGCCTCGACGGTCGGGTGCTCGTGCAGGCAGGCGGCCAGGGCGAGGGCGTCCTCCATGGCCAGCTTGGTGCCGGAGCCGATGGAGAAGTGCGCGGTGTGGGCGGCGTCGCCGAGCAGGACGACGTTGCCGTGGTGCCACGACTCGTTGCGGACCGTGGTGAAGCTGATCCACTTGGAGTTGTTGGTCAGGATGCGGTGGCCGTGCAGGTCGTCGGCGAAGATCTCCGCGACCCGCTGGACGGCGTACTCGTCGGACACCCCGGGCGGGAAGACCTCGTGCTCGGTGCGGTCGAACCCCGCTGCGCGCCAGACGTCCTCGTGCATCTCGACGATGAACGTCGAGCCCCGGTCGGAGTACGGGTACCCGTGGATCTGCATGGTCCCGAACTCGGTGTTCCGGACGATGAACTGGAACGCCTCGAAGACGAGGTCGGTGCCGAACCAGATGTACTTGTTGTGCCGCCGGTCGAGGCTGGGGCCGAACGCATCGGCATACCGCGTGCGCACCTGCGAGTTGAGGCCGTCGGCGGCCACGACGAGGTCGTGCGTCGCGCGCAGCTCCTCGGTGTCGGGCGCCTCGGTGCGGTAGTGGACGACGACACCGAGCTCAGCCGCGCGCTCCTGCAGCAGGCGCAGCAGCTCCTTGCGGCTCATCGCCGCGAAGCCCTGCCCGCCGATCGTCGAGGAGCGCCCGTCGACCGTGACGTCGATGTCGGTCCAGCGTGCGAACTGTCGCTCCATGGCGGCGTGGATGGTGGTGTCGGCGTTCTCGATCCCGCCGAGCGTCTCGTCGGAGAAGACGACGCCGAAGCCGAACGTGTCGTCGGGGGTGTTGCGCTCCCAGACGGTGACCTCGTGCGCGGGGTCGAGCTGCTTCATCAGGGCGGCGAGGTAGAGCCCACCCGGGCCCCCGCCGACGACCGCGATCCTCACGACGACTCCTTGGTGTGGGTGGCCCCCAGCGGGTCCGTGCCCGCGGTGGCGGCCTGGGCGTGGGCAGCCTGCTCGCGCAGCTTGAAGTGCTGGAGCTTGCCGCTGGTGTTGCGGGGCAGCCGGTCCACGAAGCGGACCCGGCGCGGGTACTTGTAGGGGGCGAGGGTGGCCTTGACGTGGTCCTGGATCTCGCGGACCTTCGCCTCGTCGCCGACCACCCCCTCACGGAGGACGACGAACGCGCTGACGATCGAGCCGCGCTCGGCGTCGGGCTCGCCCACGACCCCCACCTCGACGACGTCGGGGTGGGCGTCGATGGCGGCCTCGACCTCGGGCGCGCCGATGTTGTAGCCGGAGGACACGATCATGCTGTCGGTGCGGGCCCGGTAGAAGAAGTAGCCGTCCTCGTCCTGCACGAAGGTGTCGCCGGTGACGTTCCAGCCGTCGACGACGTAGCCGAGCTGGCGCTCGTCGTCGAGGTAGCGGCAGCCCACCGGGCCGATCACGGCCAGGCGCCCCTCGGTGCCGGGCGGCACGGGCCGGTCGTCGGGGCCGAGGATCGTGGCGCGGTAGCCGGGGACGGGCTTCCCCGTACTGCCCGCGCGGATGTCGTCACCCACGGCGGAGATGAAGATGTGCAGCATCTCGGTGGCGCCGATGCCGTCGATCACCTTGAGGCCCAGCTCGTGGTGGATCGTCTCCCACACGTCCTGGGCGATGTGCTCGCCCGCGCTGACTGCCTTGCGCAGGCCGCGCAGGCGACCCAGGTTGCCGCTCTTGATGACCTGCTTGTATGCCGTGGGGGCCGTCGCGAGGACCGTCACCCCGTGCTCCTGCACGATCTCGGCGAGCTGGACCGGTGTGGCGGACTCGGTGAGCAGCGCGCACGCGCCGGCCCGCAGCGGGAAGACGACGAGCATGCCGAGGCCGAAGGTGAAGGCGAACGGCGCGGTGCAGGCGACCACGTCGTCGGGCTCGAGGCGCAGGAGGTGCCGGCCGAAGGTGTTGTCGATCGACAGGATGTCGCGGTGGAAGTGCGTGGTGATCTTGGGGATGCCGGTGCTGCCCGAGGTGGGGCCGAAGAGGGCGACGTCGTCGGCGGCGGTGTCCGCGGCGGGGAAGTCGCCGGACTTGGTGGCGGCCCGCCTCGTGAGGTCGTCCTCGGAGTCGCCGTCGAACGGCACGACGACCAGGCCGGGCGCCACGGAGTCCCGCACGGCGTGGACGTCCTCGACGAAGCGGTGGTCGACGAGGGCGACGGACGGCTGGGTCCTCTCGACGATGGGACCGAGCTCGCGGGCGCGCAGCGCGGCCATCGTCGTGACGACGACGCCGCCGGCTTTGAGGATCCCGAGCCAGGCCGCGACGGTCCACGGGGTGTTGGGCGAGCGCAGCAGGACACGGTTGCCGGGGACGAGCCCGAGGTCCTCGGTGAGGACGGCGGCGACCTGGTTGGTGCGGGTCAGCAGCTCGCCGTAGGTCCACACCGTGCCGTCGGGCGTCCGCAGGGCCGGGCGGTCGGCGCCGTGGGTGCGGATGGTCGCGTCGAGCAGCTCGACGGCGGCGTTGAGCCGCTCGGGGTACTGCAGGTCCGGCGTGGTGAACTCCAGCACCGGCCACTGCTCGGCCGGCGGCAGGTGGTCGCGGGCGAAGGCGTCGACGTGGCCGCTCGGCGACAGGCCGGGCCGGGGACGGGTGGGGGTGGACGACATCACGAGCCTCCGGAGCTGGTGCGGATCATGCCTTCCTGCACGACGGTCGCGAGGTGCTCGCCGTCGGGGGTGAAGAAGCGGCCGAGGCCGACGCCGCGGCCGGTGTCGGCGGCGACGGCCTCCTGGGCGTACAGCAGCCAGCCGTCGAGGACGCCGGGCCCGGGCGCGCGGTGGAACCACATCGCGTGGTCGAGGCTGGCGGTGACCAGGCCCGGCTGGGCCCACGGCATCCCGAGCGCACGGAGCACCGGCTCGAGGATGGTGTAGTCGCAGACGTAGGCCAGCGCAGCGAGGTCGCGCTCTGCGTCGGTGAGCCCCTCGACCGGCCGGAGGGCGTCGAACGGCTTGACCCACACGGCCTGCTGCGGTGCGTGACCGCCGTCGACCTCGACGTAGACGGGCCCCGGGACGTGCCGCATGTCGAAGCTGCGCCCGCGGGACCAGTACTCCCTGGACTCCGCCGTCATCGTCGTGCCACCACCCGGGGCGACGTCCGCGAGGTATGCCGCCGAGCTGGGCAGCGACTCGGGTGCCGGGACGTCGGTGGGCGCGGACGCGGCATACCGGCCCCCGTCCTCCCCGGCGGCGAAGCTGGCGAGGCAGGCGTAGGCGGCCTTGCCGTTCTGGAAGGCGCGGACCTGTCGCGTCGCGTAGCCGCGGCCGTCGCGCAGGACCTCGACCTCGTACGTCACGGGCGCGCCGATGTCGACCGGCCGCATGAAGTAGCTGTGCATCGAGTGCATGGCCTTGCCGTCGGTGACGCTGAGCATCGCGGCGGCCGCCGCCTGCGCGACCATGTCGCCGCCGTAGGCCTTGGGCCACGGGCACGGCTGGGTGGTCGCGGTGAAGGCGAGGTCGAGGTGCTGCGGCTCGGCCGGGGTCAGCGCGAGGGCCCGGGCGAGCACCTCGGAGGTCGCGACGGCCGCCGGCGCGGCCTGCGGCTCACCGGTGCTCAAGGGCGGTCCACCCAGTTGCGCAGCAGGGCGTCGTCGACCTGCGGGAGGTTGACGACGATGTTCTCGGGCGTGCGGGTGGTCATCCAGGTGAGCGGGTTGTTGCGGTCGAGGTTGCACTCGACGTGCGGCATGAACGGCGGCACGAAGACCCAGTCGCCCTCCGACAGGTCGAGGTAGTCCTCGAACCGCTCGCCGAAGTAGATGCGGGCGCGGCCGGACAGCACATAGCCGCCGGTCTCCGCCTCGCCGTGGTGGTGCGGGACCGAGCGGTACCCGGCCTCGTTGCTCACCTTCCCGAACCAGAGGCGCTTGGCCGGGGTGTGCTGGATGCTGACGCCGGAGACGCGGGTGGCGCCGCCGGACTGGCCGGTGTCGCCGCCCTCGGAGCCCGCCCGGGTCACGACCGGGACGACGAGGCCGTTCTCGTTCGCCCAAGGGGTCGGGTCGCCCTCGAGCTGGTACTTGCTGAAGTCGGGTTCCACGTGAGGCTCCTTCGGGTCGTCAGGTGAGGCGGATCGTGTTGCGCAGCAGGCCGATTCCCTCGATCTCGGTCTCGAGGACCTGGCCGTCGGCGAGGAACCGCTGCGGGTCGCGGGCGGTGCCGACCCCGCCGGGCGTCCCGGTGAGCACGAGGTCGCCCGGTCGCAGGACGGTGAAGGTCGAGATGTACGAGAGGAGGTCGGCGCCGTCGAAGACGAGGGTCTTCGTGCTGTCGCGCTGGACCTCCTCGCCGTCAACGCGGCAGGTGATCGTCAGCCCCGCGGCCGGGTCCACCTCGTCGGGCGTCACCACCACCGGCCCGGTCGGGGTCGAGCGGTCCCACGCCTTGCCCTGGAACCACTGCAGGGTGCGGTACTGCCAGTCGCGCACGGAGACGTCGTTGGCCACGGTGTACCCGGCGATGGCGGCGGCCGCGGTCGCGCGGTCGGCGCCCCGGATCGTGTCGCCGACGACGACCGCGAGCTCGGCCTCCCAGTCCACGTCGGCGCCTGCGGGCAGCCGGATGTCGTCGGTGGGGCCGATGAGGCTGTCGGCGTACTTGGCGAACAGCGTGGGGTGGGTGGGCAGGTCGCGTCCCGTCTCGCGGATGTGCTCGCCGTAGTTGAGGCCGCAGCACACGACCTTGCCGGGGCGCGGGAGCGGGGCGAGGACCACGGCGTCGTCGAGCAGGTCGCCCAGCCCGCCGGCCTCGTCGAGCCGGCCACCGCCTGCGAGGTGCGCGGAGAGGTCCGGCGCGGGGAGCGCCCGCCAGCCGTCCGGCGTCCGCGCCGCGGCCGTGGTGGTGCCGCGCGTGGCGACGGTGCCGAGCTGCATATAGCGAGATTTTCACGATCGTCGTCAAACGTCAATAGGTCCGCTACCCTGCCCGTATGCCGTGGAGCGGGCCAGGCGCGCGACGACGCCTCCCGGTCGGCGGCCGACGACCCCGACCACAGCTGGAGGACCCGATGCCCGCGCACCCGCTGACCCCCGTCCCCGTGAACCCGGCCTCGCTGCCCGCGCCGAGCGGCTACTCGCACGGGACGCTCGCGGGCAACACGCTCTACCTGGGCGGCCAGACCGCCCTCGACGCCGACATGCGGATCGTCCCCGGGGGCATCGTCGAGCAGTTCCGGCAGGCGTTCTCCAACGTCCTGGCGACCCTGGCCGAGGCCGGCGGGGTGCCGGGGGACCTCGTCAGCATCACGATCTACCTCACCGACATCCCGGACTACCAGGCGCACGGCCGCGAGATCGGGAAGGTGTGGCGTGAGCTCGCCGGACCGGTCTACCCGGCGATGGCGGGCATCGGCACGACTGCGCTCTGGCAGCCCGAGGCGATGATCGAGATCCTCGGTGTCGCGGTCATCCCGGACGAGAGGCTGCGGCCTGCGCGGTGACGAAGTCGTGGGCCGGCCCCGCCAGGGTGCGGTGCAGCGCGAAGAACGTCTCGGCGGCCCGGGTGCCGGACCAGTCGGCGGGCAGAAGGTCGGTCGGCAGGCCCGGGTCGAGGTAGGGCAGGCGGCGCCAGGCGGTCAGGGCGCGCAGGTGGTCGGCGAACGCCTCGGGTCCGGACGTCTCGGATCCGGACGCCTCCTCCCCGTGGGCCGGCTCGGCGGCCTCCGTCCCCCGAGCAGCCGACTCGGGGGTGGCGCGCTCCCACCGGCGCAGAGCGGGCTCGTGGGCCTCGAGGAAGTCGTCGTAGAGCTGCTCGAGCGCCTCGAGGTCCCACCACTGCGCGACCTTCGTCGCCGGGTCGCCGAACGCGAGGTACTCGGCGCGGAACAGGTCCACGTAGGGCTCCAGCCCGTCCGCCAGCAGGGTCTCTCGGGTGTCCTCGGCCAGGTGCCCCGGGGCGATCCACACCCCCGACGCCACGGTCCCGAACCCCAGCCACGACAGCCGGGCGCGCAGGGTGTGCCGCTTCTGGCGCTCGCTCTCGGGCACCGAGAAGACGGCCAGCACCCAGTCCCGCTCGGAGTCGGGGCGGGTCGCGAAGATCCGCCGGTCGCCGAGCTCGAGGACGCGGCCGGCATACCCCGACAGCGCGTAGCCGGCCACGCCGTCGCGGCGCTCCGACTCGACGATCCCACGCCGCTTGAGCCGGGTCAGGGCGGAGCGGACGGACTGCTCGTCGACGCCCGCGGCGGCCATGAGCCGGATCAGCGCGCTGACGCTGATCCAGCCGCCGAGGTCGCGGACGTAGAGCCCGAGCAGGGTGACGATGAGGGCCCGGGGCGGCTGGGGGCCGCGGTCGGCGCCACCGTCGAGGTCCGTCGTCGTCACGGGGGCACAGTAGCCGCAGTGGGATGCGGTGGACGGGGGTTGTCCGGTGGGGACGCCAAGCCCTAGTCTTCCGTCAGACAGAAGCGTGACTCCGTATCGTGGAAGAACGAGGCCGACCGATGCCTGCACCGAGTCCCGGGTACTCCATCACCGTGCGCGCCGAGGCGCCTGCAGCGATCGACACGACGGGGGTGGTGGCGGGCGCGGTCGCGGAGGCCGGCGGCGCGCTCACCGCGCTCGACGTCGTGGAGTCGCGCGGGCAGAGCCTGGTCGTCGACGTCACGTGCAACGCCTCGGACGCCGACCACGCCGACCGGATCACCGCGCGGATCGCCGCGGTGCCCGGGGTGAAGGTCCGCAAGGTCAGCGACCGCACCTTCCTGCTGCACCTCGGCGGCAAGCTCGAGGTCGTGCCCAAGGTGCCGCTCAAGCACCGCGACGACCTCTCCCGCGCCTACACGCCCGGCGTCGCCCGCGTCTGCCTGGCCATCGCCGAGAACCCGGACGACGCCCGCCGCCTCACCATCAAGCGCAACACGGTCGCCGTCGTGACGGACGGCTCGGCGGTGCTCGGGCTCGGCAACATCGGCCCCGCCGCGGCGCTGCCCGTCATGGAGGGCAAGGCTGCGCTGTTCAAGCAGTTCGCCGGCGTCGACGCCTGGCCGGTCTGCCTGGACACGCAGGACACCGAGGAGATCATCCGCACCGTCAAGGCGCTCGCCCCCGTCTACGGCGGCGTCAACCTCGAGGACATCTCCGCCCCCCGCTGCTTCGAGATCGAGCAGCGGCTGCGCGACGAGCTCGACATCCCCGTCTTCCACGACGACCAGCACGGCACGGCGATCGTGGTGCTGGCCGCGCTGACCAACGCACTGCGCGTCGTGGACAAGAAGGTCGAGGACGTGCGCATCGTCGTCTCCGGGGTCGGAGCCGCCGGTCACGCGATCGTCCGGCTCCTCGACGCGCAGGGCGCGCGCGACATCGTCGGCTGCGACCGGCACGGGGCGCTGGACCCCGAGGCACGGCACACCGACGAGTTCCGCGGCTGGATCGCCCGCAACACCAACCCCCGCAAGGTCCGCGGCACCCTCAAGGAGGTGCTCGCCGGGGCCGACGTCTTCATCGGCGTCTCCGCCCCCAACCTTCTCGACGAGGACGACATCGCCGGGATGGCGCCCGACGCGATCGTCTTTGCGCTCGCCAACCCCGACCCCGAGGTCGATCCCGTCGCAGCGAGCCGGCACGCCGCTGTCGTCGCGACCGGTCGGTCCGACTACGCCAACCAGATCAACAACGTCCTGGCCTTCCCCGGGTTCTTCCGCGGGCTGCTCGACGCCGGGGTCAGCGACATCACCGACGAGATGATGATCGCCGCAGCCACCGCGATCGCCGACTGCGTCCATGCCGACGAGCTCAACGCGAGCTTCATCGTGCCGAGCGTGTTCGACCCGAAGGTGGCGCCGGCGGTGGCGTCCGCCGTGCGGCACGCCGCGGGCGGGGAAGGGAAGGGCTGACCCGATGACCTTCGACACCACCGACCTCACCCGCGAGCTCGACGCGCACCTGGCCGACGCGGATTCCGCTCTGGCGCAACGCTTCCCCGGCGAGCGCCCCGACCGCCAGCCGGTCCACACGGTCTACGTGCCCGCCAGCCGCTACGACGCCAGCCTGGTGCCCCGGTGGGGTGAGGAGGCCCTGGCCGTCCTCGACGAGCACGGCGGGGACCCGCAGGCGTATGCCGCGCTGCTCGGCATCGGCCCCGACCTCGCCGAGGACGTGGTGGGCCGGGTGCGGGCCAAGCTGGCCACCGAGCCGGTCGAGGACCTGCGGGTCGACTTCGAGGACGGGTACGGGGCCCCGGCGGACGACGTCGAGGACGCGGCCGTCGACGCGAGTGCCGCAGCCCTGCTGGAGTCGGTGCGTGCCGGGACGGTCGCGCCGTTCCACGGGATCCGCTTCAAGAGCTTCGAGGCGCCGACCCGGGCGCGGGGCGTGCGGACGCTGGCACGGTTCGTCGAGGCCGTCGCGGCCGACGGCTCGCTGCCGGACGGCTTCGTCGTCACCCTGCCCAAGGTGACGTCGGTCGAGCAGGTCGAGGCGATGGTCGTGGCCTGCGAACGGCTCGAGTCGGGGCTCGGGCTGCGTTCGGGCGCACTGGGTTTCGAGATCCAGGTCGAGACACCGCAGGCGATCCTCGGGCCCGACGGGACGGCGCTGGTGGCCCGGATGGTCCACGCCGCGGCCGGTCGCTGCACCGGGCTGCACTACGGCACGTACGACTACTCGGCCTCGCTGGGCGTCGCCGCGGCTTACCAGTCGATGGAGCACCCAGCCGCCGACCACGCCAAGGCGGTCATGCAGGTGGCCGCCGCCGGCACCGGGGTGCGGCTCTCGGACGGTTCCACGAACATCCTGCCCGTCGGGAGCCGCGAGGCCGTGCACGCCGCCTGGGCGCTGCACGCCCGGCTCGTGCGGCGCTCGCTCGAGCGCGGCTACTACCAGGGCTGGGACCTGCACCCGGCCCAGCTGCCGAGCCGGTATGCCGCGACGTACGCCTTCTACCGCGAGGGCCTGCCGGCCGCTGCCGAGCGGCTGCGCAACTACGTCGGACAGGTCGACTCCGGCGTGATGGACGAGCCGGCGACGGCCCGTGCGCTCGCCGACTTCGTGGTTCGGGGACTGGACTGCGGTGCCACGGACGACGCGGAGGTCAAGGAGCTGACCGGCATCGACCGCCACCGCCTGGACGTCCTGGCCAAGCGCGCCGCGGGGTAGCTGCCAGTGGCCCCCCTTCGCTCGGGCGCGAACCTCTGCTCGCAGAGGGTGGCGCCCCCAGCGCAGGGTCCACCCGCTGCGGGGTCGCT
>NZ_JBHUYG010000060.1:0-4176 GCF_042668795.1 Pedococcus sp. NPDC057267
GTCCGGTGGTGCTCACCGGACCGAGCCTAGGCGCGTCGCCGCGGCGTCACCTGGCGGCCGGGCTACTGCTTGCTGACGGTCAGCGTCGCCTGCGTCAGGCCCGACGACGTAGCCGTGAACGAGCGGTTCGACCAGTTCCCGCTCTCGGTGTAGGTCCACTGGCTGGCGGACGTGGCCGGCCCGCTAGCAGGGATGGTCAGGACCTGCTGACCGGCAGGACTGCCAGTCTTGGGCGGCGGAGCGCTGACGGTCACGGTTTTGGCGCTTCCAAGGTCACTGACGATGTTCCCTTGGGGGTCGGTGACGCTGACGTTACTCGTGGCGGCGATGTTGTTGCCGATGACGGCGGCGCACGTGAAGTAGCAGGTGCTGGTCGATTGGACGCTGCCCTGGGCGGTGAAGGTGGTCCAGGCGAGCCGGGTGGGGCTACCGGCGTTGACGCTCACCGGGGCGCTGGTGCCCGTGAGCGAGCTGAGGCCGGCGTCCGTCACCGTGACTGCCTGGACGCCGGACCTCACCGGCGTGACCGAGATGGTCGCCGTTCCCCCCGAGAAGGTCGCCGACGACGGCACCGAGGGGGTCGCACCGGACGGGCTGGACTGCAGTCCCGTCACGGTCAGGCTCTTGGTGCCCGAGTAGCCGGGGTAGGTGGACAGCGTGACGGTGAATGCCGTGCCGGCCGTGGCCGTGCTGGGTGCGGTGACGGTGAACGTGTTCCTGAGCGTCACCGGGACCGCTGCGCTCGTCGTGCTGTTGCCGGCGGTGTCGGTCCCGATGGCTTGGAGCGAGTAGGACCCGTCGGCCAGTCCGGCCGTCGCCCATGACGTGCTCCAGCTGCCGCCGGACGTCGTCGGGCTGCCGATGGTCGTCCAGGGGGCCGAGCCGGTCCGGTACTGGACGGTGACGCCCGCGACCCCGGAGCCGGTGTCGGACGCGGTGCCCGAGACCGTGACCGTCCCACCCTGCGTGGAGCCGCCGGCCGGCCCGGTCACCGCGACCGAGGGCGCCGTGCGGTCGATCTGGACGGAGACCGACTTCGCGGCCTCGGTGTTGCCGACCTTGTCCTGGGAGAAGTACCTGACCGTGGTCGAGGAGGACACGGTGAAGGGGCCGGCGTAGGGAGTCGAGGACGTCGTCGGCGCAGTGCCGTCGGTGGTGTACCAGGTGCCGGCCACGCCGCTGGCGTCCGTGGCGGTGAGCGTGACGGTGACATCCGTCGTGCTCCACCCTGCGCCGTTCGGGGCGGGCGACTGGGAGACCGTGGTCACGGGTGGCGTCGTGTCGGCGCTGGGCACGGCCACGGACGCGGTGGCGGGCACGGGCGACTCCCAGGCGGAGCCGGCGAGCACGGCATACACGGCATAGGTGTTGGTCTGGCCGGCGACCGGGGCGGTGTCGGTGCACGAACCGTTCGCCCCCGTGACCGTGCAGGCGCTCGGGGCGGCGGTCGGTGCGGTGCGGGCCACGCGGTACCCGGTGGGGGTCGGCCCGGCGCTCGGGGCCGTGACGGTGAAGGTGACCGTGGACGCGGTCACACCCGAGGTGGCGACCGCCGGGGTGCCCAGGGTGGCGGCGCGCCCGGACGCGGTCGCGGCGGTGGAGGTGACGGAGAAGTACGCCCAGGCAGGGACGGCCAGCGCGACGGTCACGACGGCGAGGCCGAGGCCACCGACGCCGGCGCGGCGGGACAGGCGGCGCATGCGTGGTCCTCTCATGGGGTCTGCCCTGTCAGCACGACGGGGACGGTGAAGGTGGCGCCCTGGCAGCCCGAGGGCGTCGAGCTGCCGAGGCTGAGGGCACCGGGGATCGTGAGGACGGCGCCGGAGGCACCGGCTGCGACGGGGAGGGACAGCCCGGTCGCGGCGACGACGACCGCGGGGGCCGAGCAGCTGCCGGATGCGCCCGAGACCATGACCGGTCGGGTCGTGTCCAGGTTGACGGCGGTGATCCGCACGGGCACCGCGTTCGGGTTGGTCACCGCGACGGTGACCGGTACGGCCGGGCCGCCGGGGTAGGCACCGGTGCTGGGCGCGGTCACCGACGTCGTGGCGAGGGACACGACGGTCACCGTCGTGCCGCTGCCCGTGCCGGTGGCGGCGGACGACCAGGAGGCCCGGGCAGTGACCCCTGCGCTCGTCGCGAGGGTGGCTGCCACGCCCACCGCCAGCAGGCCTCGCGCGGACGACAGGCGGGGACGGGAGCGGCGGACGGACCGGGCGACGGAGGCGTTCACTGGTTCGTCGCCGATCCCGTGTAGGCGAGCTCGACCGTGACGGACCGGCACGCATCCTGGTTGCGCGGGGCGTCGATGAAGGTGACGGCGGGAAGGGCCGAGGTCGGGACTCCCAGGCTCGTGAGCGTCGTGCTGGGCGCGTTCGCCGGCACGCTCAACGGGTACGACCCGGAGTACTGCCGCACGGCGAAGTCGCTTGCGCTGCAACCGCTCACGACGGCCCCGTCTCGCGTCACCGCACGCACCGTCACGCCCAGGTTGGTGATCTTGATCTGCTGGTTGTTGGGGTTGGCGACGGTGAGGTCGACCACCCGGGCCGGCGCCCCCGGGTACAACACCCCGACCACGCTGCCGCCCAGGGCGAACGGCTTGGAGCTCAGCTTGGAGTCGACGACGAGCGAGGCCGTCGTCGAGGAGGGGGCGATGCCGGAGCCGGAGGCGGTGACCCCGAGGGTCGTCGTCCCGTCGGGCGTACCAGTGCCGGTCGACACCTGGAGGGTGGACGTGCCGGACGACGTGCCCGCCGGCAGGGTGCTGGGGGTCAATGTCGCCTGGGCTCCGGGAGGGAGCGACCCGGACGCGCTGAGGGTCACGGCCCCCGAGTACCCGTTGACCCGCGTCACCGAGACGGCGTACGTGGCCGTGGAGCCCGGCGCCACGGACACCGTCGCCGGGGTGACCGACACGGCCACGGCCGGTGGGGGCGAGGACACGACGACGGTGAGGTCGAGCGCGTGCTTGGTCGGGCCGCTGGTCCCCGTGACGGTGAGGACGTCGCTGCCGGTGGGCGTGGAGGCGGACGTGGTCACGACGAGGGTGGACGTCACGGCGGCCGTCGACGTGACCGACACGGTCGGCGGGCTGAACGTGGCCGTGGACCCGGCCGGGAGGCCCGTGGCGGTCAGCGCGACCGGCCCGGTGAACCCACCCGTCGGGGTCACCGTGAGCGTGAAGCTCGCAGACTGTCCGCGCTGCACCGAGACGCTGAGCGGCTGCGAGGTGACGCCGAAGTCCTTGGTCTTGGCCGCGACGGGGCTGGTCCGGCCGAGGCTGTCGCCCGTGCCGGACGAGCCCCCGCCCACGCCGGGCACCCGGCCGACCGAGGCGAGCGCCACGAACGCGCACAGAGCCAGCAGGGCGGTCGCCCTGGTGAAGGCCCGAGTGCTCATCTGGTTCTCCGTGGTGGTCGGCCGGTGTGCCGGCGGTGGGGCGAGGGGCTCAGCTGTAGGCGAGGCGTCAGTTCGAGGCGTAGTGCAGCGTGAGGGTGGCGCCCTTGCAGGCGTCCTGGTTGGTCGCCTTGTCCACGAACTGGATGGTGTTGACCGAGTCCTGCGACTTGCCGCTGGCGAGGTCGACCGCCATCCAGTTCAGCGTCACCGGGCTGGCCGCTCCCGTGCTGTTGTTGATCGAGAAGTCCGAGCCGTCGCAGCCGGTCTTGTCGGTCGTGACGTAGGCGGTGAGGCCGGCGACCTGCGCGTTGTTGGCTGCGTTGTTCGTCACCGTGGCGGTGAAGTCCTGCCCGGCCTGGCCCGGGTAGAGGGCGGTGGAGACGCCGCCGGTGATCGAGAGGTTAGAGTCGCCGGCGGTGGTCGAGCCGGTGCCGGAACCGGAGCCGGTGCTGCTCCAGTACGCGAAGGCGGCGGTGCCGCTGCCGACGAGGACGAGCGCAGTGACGCCGGCCGCGATGCGCTGGCGGCGGTTGAGGTGAGCCATGGGGAGTCCTTTGTCTGTCATGCCGGCGAGAGCGGCGATGGAGGTGGTGACGCCGGTCGAGGGACTCGTCCGGTCGATCGCCGAAAGACTCCGGTGCGACGCATCGGTGCAAGGCGGACTTGGCGGGCACATCACCCGTTCGCCGACGAAAGATCAGGAGCGACGTAGATCGCCTCACCCCGTTGCCGTACAGCAGACGAGGGAGGCGCCGCTCCCCCCACTGGGGGAAC
>NZ_JBHUYG010000060.1:4186-26151 GCF_042668795.1 Pedococcus sp. NPDC057267
GCGCGAGGCGCCGCCCGGGAGCGGGGGGAACGGCGCCTCCGTCAGGTGGCAGTGGCCGCCGTCCGCCGTCTCCACGGCAGCGGCCCTGCCGGGTCGGTCAGCCTGTGCCAGTCGGTCAGCCTGCGTGCCGGTCGGTCAGCCTGCGTGCCGGTCGGCGTTCGCGTGGATGGCGTCGTGGACGTACCGCGCCAGCCCCGGCTCGAGGTCCTCGTAGGTCCGGGTGAACCGCGGGTCGGCGACGTACATGTCCGCGAGCCCCCGGTGGAACTCGTGCGACAGGTCGTAGAACCGGTCGTGGACGTGCTGCCGGTGCGCCTCGGCGGCGTCCATCGCTTCGGTGCTCTCCGGCGCCAGGCCCGCGCGCTTGGCGGCGACGAAGGCGGCGTTGAGCGCGTCCGCCTCCGCCTTGACCTGCACCCAGTCCTCCTTGGAGTACCGGCTGGTGCGCTCCTGCGACTGCTTCCACGCGTCGGTGTCGCCCCACCGCTCCTCGGCCTCGGCCGCGTACTCGTCGGAGTATCCCTCGCCGAACAGCTCCTTCTGCTCCTCCTTGGTCAGCCTCATGCCTGACTCCTCCCTCTCCAGTGCCCTGTCGATGGCCGCCACGAGCTCGCGCATCTCCTCGAGCCGGTGGGCGACCGCGGCCCGCTGCCGGCGCAGGTGCTGCTCGACGCCCTCGGGATGGTCGAGCAGCAGCCGGACCTCCTCGAGCCCGAACCCCAGCCGCCGGTACACGACCACGTGCTGCAGCCGCGTCAGGTCGTCCGCGGTGTAGAGGCGGTACCCCGCCCGCGACCGCTCGCTCGGCTCGACCAGCCCGATCTCGTCGTAGTGGTGCAGCGTGCGCACCGTGACGCCGAGCTCGTCGGCCACCTGGCCGACCGTCAGCAGCTCCTGCCCCGTCCTCGTGCTCATGGCTCCACTGTGGTGCCTCACGCCGCGTGAGGGTCAAGCCCGTTGCCGGCGTATGCCGTGGGACCGCCGCAAGCGCTCCACGGACGACCAGTTCGCGTGCGCTCCGGGCGCGTCACCGCCGGCACACCGGTCGGCCCTGCCACGTGGTCCTCGCCCCGACCGCCGAGCCGGGGTGCGGCTCCAGAAGGCTCGGCTCAGAGGTCGCGCGCGTGCCGCCGCCTGCGCATCAGCGCGACGAGGCCGTTGCGGGCGGTGCCCCAGATGCCGTGGCGGAACGCGAGCACGATGACCACGAAGATCGCGCCGGTGATGATGCCCGTGCCCTCGAACCCCGACGACGCGAGCTGGTCCTCGAGGACGACGACGAGGGCCGCCCCGACGGCCGGGCCCCACAGGGTGCCGATGCCGCCGAGGACCGTGATGAGCACGACCTTGCCCGAGGTGGTCCAGACCAGCTCCTGCAGGGAGGCGAACCCGTGGCTGATCGAGAACACCCCACCGGCGAGGCCGGCGAGCCCGGCAGACAGCACGAAGACCATGATCTTGTACCGCTCGACGTCGTACCCGAGGGCCCGCGCGCGCGCCGGGTTGTCGCGGATCGCGACGAGCACCCGGCCGAACGGGCTGTTGACTGCGCGCCAGGCGATGAAGACGCCGAGCAGGACCAGCGGCAGCGCCGCGTAGTAGAAGTAGAACGCGTCCGAGTTGATGAGGTCGGTCAGCCCGAACAGGTTCTTGGGGATCCCCTGCAAGCCGTTCTCGCCGCCGGTGACGTCGCTCCACTGGTTGGCGATGAAGTAGGTCATCTGCGCGAACGCCAGCGTCACCATGGCGAAGTAGATGCCGGTGCGGCGCACCGAGAGGTACCCGATCGGCACCGCGAGCACCATCGCGACGACGGCACCACCGAGGACCGCGAGGGGGAACGGCACGCCGAGGTTCGTGGCGATGAGCCCGGTCGTGTATGCCGAGGTGCCCCAGAACGCCGCGTGCCCGAACGACAGCAGGCCGGTGTAGCCGAGCAGCAGGTCGACCGAGATCGCGAACAGCGCCCAGGCCGCGATGTCCATCGCCACCGGCGGGTAGATGAACCAGGGCAGCGCCAGGGTGACGACGAGCCCGACGGCGAGCACGACCCACCGGACGACGGGGCGCCGATCGCCGAGGACCGGCGTGCCCGGCAGCTCGACGTCGACGCGCTGCTCCAGCTGCGAGCTCATGCGGACTCCTCCCGGCCGAACAGGCCGCTGGGCCGGACCAGGACGACCAGTGCCATGAGCACGAAGATCAGGACCTGGGAGATCTGGCCGTAGTAGCCCTGCCCGTACGCCTCGACGAGGCCGACGAGGAAGCCGGCGACGACGGCGCCGAGGATCGAGCCGAGTCCGCCGATGACGACGATCGCGAACAGGATGATGACGAAGTTGGACCCCATGTCGGCGTTGATCGCGCGGTAGGGGGCGGCGAGCACGCCGGACAGCCCTGCCAGGGCTATGCCGAAGCCGAAGACCGGGGTCACCCAGCGGGCGACGTTGATGCCCAGGGCCCGCGACCGCTCGGCGTCCTCGGTCGAGGCGCGCACGATCATGCCGACGCGGGTCTTGGTGAGGACCAGCCACACCACCGCGCAGACGAGCAACGAGAACCCCGCTGCGAACAGCTGGTAGCCGGACAGGTCGACGCTGCCGAGGCTGACCCGGCCGCGCAGGCCGGCAGGGACCTCGTACGGCTGCGAGGAGACGCCGTACAGCCGCTTCATGAGGTCGACGGTGAAGAGCGTCAGGCCGAAGGTCAGCAGGAAGTTGTAGAGCGGGTCGAGCCTCAGCAGCCACTGCACGAACAGCCGCTCGATGAGGACACCGACCACGAACATGAGCAGGGGCACCACGACCAGCGCCGGCCAGAACCCGAGGTCGAGGTTCTTCAGCAGGAGCGCAGAGGCCATCGCGCCGAGCATGTAGCAGGCGCCGTGGCTGAAGTTGACGACGCCGAGGACGCCGAAGATGACGGCCAGCCCCAGCGCGGCGAGCGCGTAGAACCCGCCGGCCGCGAGGCCTTGGAGGGTGTACTGCAGGAACTGGCTCACCGGGAGGTCCTCTCGTGCAGGTCGGTGGCGGTGGAGGCGGACGGACGCCGGCGGTGCGCCGCCCGCCCGGGTGGGCGGGCGGCATACCTCAGGATCTCGAAAGGCGTTGCCCCTGGTGGCGATCGGTCAGGGGAACGGTCACATCGTGCAGTCGGGCGACGGCGGCGCGTAGGCCTCGGAGGCGGGGATGGTCTTGATGACCTGCTCGAGGTCCCACTCCTCCTTGACCTGGTCCTTGCTCTTGACCTTGACCTGGTAGACGTCGTGGGTGACGTTGTGGTCGGCCGCGCGGACCTCGCCGTTGCGCAGGAACATGTCGTTGATCTTCTTGCCCTCGAGCTGCTTGACCACGGCGTCGGCGTTGTCGGTGCCGGCGGCCTGGACGGCCTCGAGGTAGTTGAGCGCAGCGGAGTAGTTGCCGGCGTGGGCGAAGGACGGGCGGACGTGCGTCTTGGCCATGAACCGGTCGGCCCAGGCGCGGTTCTGCGCGTCGTAGTTCCAGTACCAGGCGTCGGTGAAGGTCGTGCCGTTGAACTGGTCGACGCCGAGGTTGTGGATGTCGGTGATGAACATGAGGCCGACCGCGAGCTTGGTGGTGCTGGCGATGCCGGACTGGTTGAACTGCTTGATGAAGTTCACCAGGTCGCCACCGGCGGCCATGATGCCGATGACGTCCGGCTTGGACGCGGCGGCCTTGGTGATGAACGTCGCGTAGTTGTCGTTCGGGAACGGCGTGGCGATCTTCTGCTGGACCGTGCCGCCGGCGCGCTCGATGGCCGCACTGTAGGACTTGGTCATGTCCTGGCCGAAGGCGTAGTCGGGGTAGACGATCGACCAGTTCTTGCCGCCGGACTGCACCGTCGCAGCGCCGTTGCCCGAGGCCAGCATGTAGGTGTCGTAGGCCCAGTGGAACGTGTACTTGTTGCAGGACTTGCCGGTGAGGGCGGTGGTGCCGGCACCGATGTCGATGAACAGCTTCTTCTTGGCCTTGGCCTGCGTGGCGACCGCCAGGGCGGCGGAGGAGGTCGGGACGTCGAGGATGATGTCGGCCTTGTCGCGGTCGTACATCTCCTGCGCCTTGGTGTTGGCGATGTCGGGCTTGTTCTGGTGGTCCGCCGAGACGATCTCGATGTCCTTGGCGACGGCCTTGCTGCCGTACTTGGCCTTGTAGTCGTCGATCGCCATCTGGATCGCGACCTTGGAGTTGGGGCCGGACAGGTCCTTGTAGACGCCCGACTGGTCGTTGAGCAGGCCGATGACGACCTTGCCGTCGCTGATCTTGCCGCCGGCCGAGGCCGGCCCTCCCCCACCGCAGGCGGCGAGCGCGAGGCTGGCGGTGACGGCGGTGGCCACGAGGGCCAGGGTCTGGGTGCGCTTCATGTTCCCCTCCGGGGGTTCGAGGTGGTGCCGTGGGTGCCGGGTGGCGGGTGCTACATGCCGAGGTACTCGAGGAGCTCGGTGGTGCGGGACTGGAACGAGTCGTTGTCGAGCGACTCCACGACCCGGCCCTGCGCCAGCAGGTAGTGCCGGTCGGCGACGGTGGACGCGAACGTCACGTTCTGCTCGACGAGCAGGACCGAGACGCCCTGCTCCTTGATCTGGCGGATGATCTCGCCGATCCGCTGGACGATGACCGGGGCGAGGCCCTCGCTGGGCTCGTCGAGCAGCAGCAGCCGCGAGCCCATCCGCAGGACCCGGGCGATGGCCAGCATCTGCTGCTCGCCGCCGGAGAGCTTGGTGCCCGGGAAGTCGCGCCGCTCGTGCAGCACGGGGAACTGCTCGTAGATGCGGTCCAGGCTCCACGCGGCGTCGGAGACGACCGGCGGCAGCCGCAGGTTCTCCGCGACGGACAGGGTCGAGTAGATGCCGCGGTCGTCGGGCACCCAGCCGATCCCGGCCTTGGCCCGGCGGTCGGGGCTCGTCCGGCCGAGGTCGTTGCCGTCCCACGAGACGGTGCCCTGGACCTGTCGGTGCAGTCCCATCACCGAGCGCAGCAGCGTGGTCTTGCCGGCGCCGTTGCGGCCCACGAGGGTCACGACCTCCCCGGGGCGCACCTGCAGGTCGACGTCGGTGAGGACGCGCGCCTCCCCGTACCAGGCCGAGAGCCCGGAGAGCTCCAGCGTCGGGCCGGTCGCGCGGCCGGTGGTGCCCACGGGCCCGCGGACGTCGTCGGTTCCGGTGTCGGTCATGGGGTCACCCGGCCTGTCCGAGGTAGGCGGTGATCACGCGCTCGTCGTTGCGGACCGCCTCGTAGGTCCCCTGGGCGAGAACCTGGCCGGACTGCAGGACGGTGACGGTGTCGGCGAGGGAGCCGACCACGTGCATGTTGTGGTCGACGAAGACGACGGTGCGGCCCGCGGAGACCTTCTTGACCAGCGCGATGGTGCGGTCGACGTCCTCCAGCCCCATCCCGGCGGTCGGTTCGTCGAGCAGCAGGAGGCGGGGGTCGAGCGCGAGCGCCAGGGCGAGCTCGAGGGCACGCTTCTGGCCGTATGCCAGTGCGCCCGCCGCCGCGCCGGACCGGTCGGCCAGGCCTACCTGGTCGAGCAGGTCCATGGCGCGGTCGCGGAACTGGCGCATCTGCCGCGACGAGCGCCAGAAGCGGTAGCCCAGCCCGGTGGGCGAGGCGAGCGCGAGCTCGACGTGGTCGACGGCGCTCATCTGGTCGAAGAGGCTGGTGATCTGGAAGGACCGCGCGATGCCGCGGTGGGCCACCTGCTCCGGCTGCAGGCCGGTGATGTCCTCGCCGCCGAAGGAGATGGTCCCCGATGTCGGCGACAGGAAACCGGTCAGCAGGTTGAACAGGGTCGTCTTGCCGGCACCGTTGGGTCCCACGAGTGCGTGGACGGTGCCCTCGGCGACCTCGAGGCTGACGTCGGAGACGGCTCGGAAGCCGCGGAACTCCTTGGTGAGCCCGCGGGTCTCCAGCAGCGTCTGCGCGGAGCCGTGGGTGGCCTCGGTCGGCACCGGCACCTCCTCGTGCGGGCTGGCGACGGGCGGGGGTACCCGTCGCGGTTCCCGAAACCCTAGGGCTGCCCCACCACACGGGACATGGCCGGGTGATCCACACAAAACGGGCCCGACATGTCCTCACACCACACGTCACGCGTGTGGCGGGAGCTCAGTGCCAGCGGTCGGGGTGGACGTCCCCGGGCACGTCGGCCGCCGGGTCGTACGGCGTCCGGGTGAACCGGAACGAACCGAGGTCGAGGTGCCCGACGGAGCCCTGCGCGTCGCGCACCGCCACGAGCGGCTCGCCCTCGTGGTACCCGTCGAGCCCGACCCACCCGGCTCCGGTGGGCCGGAACCGCGAGCCGCGGTGCACCCCCGGCTCCCCGAGGACGAGGTGGCCGTCGTCCGCGAGCCGCAGCGTGTATGCCGTGGTGCCCCAGTACCAGTCGCCGACGAGCTCGAGGCCCTCGACCTGGGTGGCGTCGGCCGACCACGGCTCCGGCGGGACCGGCTCGCGCTCGGCGAGGAGGCTGAGCAGGTCCTGGACGAGCGAGGGCGACATCCCGGAGGTGGCGTTGGCGAAGAGCACGCAGCCGTCGCCGCTCGCGCGGTCGACGCGCAGCGCCGCGAGGAAGCCGGGCATCGAGCCGCCGTGCCCGGCATACCGGCGCCCCTCGAAGTTCCACACCTGCCAGCCGAGCCCGTGCGCGGCGGTCCACGCCTGGCCGGGGCTGTCGTTGACGACGACCGGCAGGCACATCTCCTCGAGCGTCGCGGGGTCGAGCAGCCCCGCGGTGCGACCGGCCAGGAATGCCGCCCAGCGCGAGAGGTCCTGAGCCGTCGACCAGAGCTGGCCGGCCGGGGCCATGGCGCCGGCGTCGTGCTCCGGTTCGACGTGGAGCAGGTCCGCGAGCGGGTGGACGCCCCAGCCGGGCGCCGCCGGCTGCTGGGGGCGGGTGGTCGTCCGGGTCATCCCCAGCGGGTCGAGCAGCGAGGTGCGGACGGCGTCGTGCCACGGCATGCCGCGCAGCCGCGCCACGACCTCGCCGAGCACGGCATACCCCACGTTGGAGTAGTGGAAGCGCGCGCCGGGACGGAACCGCAGCGCGGGCCGGCTGGCGACCAGCGCCGCCCAGTCGTCGCCCGCGGTGCGCTCCCACCACGGGCCGCTGGTCTCGGCCTGCAGGCCCGAGCTGTGCGAGAGGAGCTGGGCGACGGTGACGCCCGCGACGTCCGAACCGGCCACCTCGGGCAGCAGGGCCACCACGGTGTCCCGGAGGTCGAGCCGGCCCTCGTCGCGCAGCCGCATCACCTCCACGGCCACGAAGGTCTTGGTGATCGAACCGATGCGGTACTGCGTGTCGGTGGTGGCCCGCTCACCGCCGCCGCGACCGTCGAGCGTGCCGACGGCGTCGGACCAGACAACCTGGCCGTCACGGACCAGGGCGGCCGCGACCGACGGAAGCCGTTGCTGCGACTGCTCCGTCGCCAGGCGCAGCGACAGCTGCCGGCCGGTGGCAGGGTCGAGGTTCGGCGTCATCGCGGGGCTGCTCCACTCATGGTTCGTCGGCTCAGGGCTCGTCGCCTCGGGACTCCCTTCGGCTCAGGACTTCTTCGCCGCGCTCTTCGTCGCGGCCGCCTTCCGGGTGGCGGTCTTCTTCGTCGCGGCCTTCTTCGTGGTCTTCTTGGCCGCCCGCTTGCGGGTCGTCGGGCCCTTGGCCCGCTTCTCCGCGAGCAGCTCGGCGCCCCGCTCGGCCGTGATCGACTCGGGGTCGTCGGCCTTGCGGAGGGTCGCGTTGGTCTCGCCGTCGGTGACGTACGGGCCGAAGCGGCCGTCCTTGACCAGCATGGGCTTGCCCGAGACCGGGTCGGGGCCGAGCTCCTTGAGCGGCGCGGCGGCGGCGCGACCGCGCTGCTTGGGCTGGGCGTAGATCGCCAGCGCCTCCTCGAGGGTGATGTCGAAGAGCTGCTGCTCGGTCGTCAGCGAGCGGGAGTCCGTGCCCTTCTTGAGGTACGGCCCGTAGCGCCCGTTCTGCGCGGTGATCTCGACCTCGGTGCCGTCATCCTCGGTCGTGGTGCCGACGACCCGGGGCAGGCTGAGCAGCTTGAGCGCCGCGTCGAGGTCGATCGTGGCGAGGTCCATGTCCTTGAACAGGCTGGCCGTGCGCGGCTTGGCCTTCGCCTTGCCCCTGCCCTTGGTGGCCGTCTCCTCCTCGGGCAGCACCTCGGTGACGTACGGGCCGTAGCGGCCCGCCTTCGCCACGATGTCGCGCCCCGTCGCGGGGTCCTGGCCGAGGACCCGGCCGTCGTCGGCCGACTGCGCGAGGAGCTCGCGAGCCTTCTCCGGGGTCATCTCGTCCGGGGCGATGTCGTCGGTGATCGTCGCGCGCCGCGGGGTGTCGCCCGCACCGTCGGTCATCTCGCCGGTCGCGGCGTCGACGCCCTGCGGCACGGTCTCCTCGACGTACGGGCCGTAGCGGCCCACGCGCACGACGATCCCGTCGCCGATCGGGATGGTCGAGATCTCCCGGGCGTCGATGTCGCCGAGGTCGTCGACGAGCTGCTTGAGCCCGAGGTGGGCCGACCCGGCGTCGGGCAGGCCGGGCTTGCCGGCGGCCAGGGCACCGTCGCCCTCGCCGAAGTAGAACCGCTTGAGCCACTCGGCCCGCTGCTCGTCGCCGCCGGCGATCCGGTCGAGGTCCTCCTCCATCGAGGCGGTGAAGTCGTAGTCGACGAGCTCGGTGAAGTGCTCCTCGAGCAGCCGCGTGACGGCGAAGGCGAGCCAGGTGGGCACGAGGGCCGACCCGCGGGTGTGGACGTAGCCGCGGTCCTGGATCGTGCCGACCGTGCTGGCATAGGTCGACGGACGCCCGATCCCCTTCTCCTCCATGGCCTTCACGAGCGTGGCCTCGGTGTAGCGCGGGGGCGGGGTGGTCTCGTGGCCGTCGGCCTCGGCGCGGACGACGGTGAGCCCGACGCCCTCGCTCAGCCTGGGCAGGCGACGCTCGTCCTCGTCGGCGTTGCGGTTGCGGTCCTCGTCCCGCCCCTCCTCGTAGGCCGCGAGGAACCCCCGGAACGTGATGACGGTGCCGGACGCGCTGAACTCGACCGTGCGGCCGTCGGCGAGCGTGCCGCCGAGCTTGACGGTGGCGGTCGAGCCGCGCGCGTCGGCCATCTGCGAGGCGACCGTCCGCTTCCAGATCAGCTCGTAGAGCGCGAACTCGTCACCGCGCAGCTCGCCCGCGACCTGCGCAGGGGTGCGGAACCGGTCGCCCGCGGGGCGGATGGCCTCGTGCGCCTCCTGGGCGTTCTTGACCTTCTTCTCGTACAGGCGGGGCGACTGCGGGACGTACTCCGCGCCGTACAGGTCCCGCGCCTGCTGGCGCGCGGCGGTGAGGGCGGCCTCCGACAGCGTCGTGCTGTCGGTACGCATGTAGGTGATGTAGCCGTTCTCGTACAGGCGCTGGGCGACCCGCATCGCGTTCTTGGACGACAGCCGCAGCTTGCGCGAGGCCTCCTGCTGCAGCGTGCTCGTCGTGAACGGCGCGCTCGGGCGGCGGGTGTACGGCTTCTCCTGGACACCGGTGACGCTGACCTGGGCCTCGAGCACCTGGGCGGCGATCGACGTCGCCAGCTCCTGGTCGAGGTGGACGACCTCGCGGGACTTCAGCGTGCCGTCGTCGGCGAAGTCGCGGCCGACGGCGACGCGGCGTCCGTCGACGGCGGTCAGCCGTGCCGCGAACTGGTTGGCCTGGCCGTCGGGGGTGAAGTCGCCCTCGACGTCCCAGTAGGACGAGCGCACGAACGCCATCCGCTCGCGCTCGCGCTCGACGACGATGCGGGTGGCGACCGACTGCACGCGGCCGGCGGACAGGCCCGCCTTGACCTTGCGCCACAGGACCGGGCTGACCTCGTACCCGTACAGGCGGTCGAGGATGCGCCGGGTCTCCTGCGAGTCGACGAGCGCGGTGTCGAGGTCGCGGGTGTCGTTGGCGGCGCGCTGGATCGCCTCCTTGGTGATCTCGTGGAACACCATGCGCTTGACCGGGACCTTGGGCTTGAGCACCTCGAGCAGGTGCCAGGCGATGGCCTCGCCCTCGCGGTCCTCATCCGTCGCCAGGTAGAGCTCGTCGGCGCCCTTGAGCAGCCGCTTGAGCTCGGCGACCTTCTTCTTCTTGTCGCTGTCGACGACGTAGTAGGCCTCGAAGCCGCCGTCGACGTCGACACCGAAGCGGCCGAAGGGGCCCTTCTTGATCTCGGCCGGCATCTCCGACGGGGTCGGGATGTCGCGGATGTGGCCGACCGACGCCTCGACGTCGTAGTCCTTGCCCAGGTAACCGCCGATGGTCTTGGCCTTCGCCGGCGACTCGACGATGACGAGCTTGCGCCCCGTGCTCACAGATCCAACCTGCCGTCCTGCTCCCATGTGCAGCGGATTCGTCGCTGCGTGGACATGGCAACGCAAGAGACGGTAGCCGAGGCGGTCAAGTCGGTTCCCGGGGGTCCACCGAATGGTAGTTGAAAGTTAAATTGCCTCGGGCGTATGCTGGGCGCATGACCACCTCGACGCAGGAGCGCCAGCCGGTCCTGTACCTCAGCCACGGCGCCCCGCCGCTCGCGGACGACCCGGTGTGGACCCGCCAGCTGGCCGACTGGTCGGACCGGTTCGGCAAGCCAGCCAACATCCTCATGGTGTCGGCGCACTGGGAGGAGGCGCCGCTGTCGCTGTCCGCCACCTCCGGCGACGTCCCGCTCGTGTACGACTTCTGGGGCTTCCCGCGCCACTACTACGAGGTGACGTATGCCGCGCCGGGCGCGCCCGAGCTCGCCGCGTCGGTGGAGCGGCTCGTGCACACGGCCGAGAACCCGGTCCACCGCGACGAGTCCCGCGGCCTCGACCACGGCGCGTACGTGCCGCTGGTCGAGATGTACCCCGACGCCGACGTGCCGGTCCTGCAGATGTCGATGCCGACCCTCGACCCGCGGACCCTGTTCGACCTCGGCCGCCGGCTGGCCCCGCTGCGCGACGAGGGCACCCTGATCGTGGGGTCCGGGTTCACGACCCACAACCTGCGCTGGTTCAACCCCGGCGGCGGCCCCGACGGGACTCCCCCGGCCGCCTCGAGCGAGTTCGACCACTGGGCGGCCGAGGCGCTCGAGCGGCAGGACGTCGACGCGATCCTCGACTTCGTGCACAAGGCCCCAGCCGCCCGGGAGGCCCACCCACGCACCGAGCACTGGGCGCCGCTCTACGTCAGCCTCGGTGCGGCTTACGAGTCGGGCTCGCTCGAGAACGAGAGCGTCATCGACGGCTTCTGGTTCGGCCTCAGCAAGCGCTCCTGGCAGTTCGCCTGACCCTGCCCTTTCCTCCCCCTTCGCTCCCTCCTTCCTCCGTCTTGGGGGCCGGAGCGCTCGGAATCGCGAGCGCCCGCGCCCCCGAACCGGGGTCACCCGGCGCGTCGCAGCGTCAGGTGCCGGTATGCCGCGACGACCTGGTCCATGAACGCGCCCGCAAACGCGAGCGCAGCAGCACCCAAACGCCGGAGAAATGCGGAGGAGGGCGGGGTCGGGCGGGCCCTAGGGTGTCGGGCGTGAACGCCGGCCGCCCGCTGTCCTGCTCCTGCCGCACGCAGACCCGCTCCCGCGGATGAAGGAGCTGCCCGTCTGGGTGCGGTGGCTGCTCGCCGGGCGGTTCGTGAACGCCCTGGGGTCGATGGCCTGGGTGTTCGTCCCGCTGTACCTGGTCTCGGGCCGCCACCTCGACGAGGCCACCGCCGGCTCGGTCGCGGCGGTCTGGGGCGCCGGCATGATCGTCGGGAACCTGGTCGGGGGCACGGTCGGCGACCGCTTCGGCCTGCGCCCCACCCTCGCCGGGGCCTCGCTGGCCTCGGCCGCGGGCTGCCTGCTCGTGCCGGTCACGCCGACGGGCGGCCTGCCGGTGGTGCTGTTCCTCATGGGAGCCCTCGGTGGGGTCGGCCGTCCCGTGTCGTTCGCGCTCGTCACCAGTGCGCTGCCCACCGAGCACCGCCGCCAGGCCACCGCCTGGATGCGGGCGGTCAACAACGCCGGCACGGTGCTCGGGCCACCGCTCGGCGGCCTGCTCGCCGTGCACCACTTCGGCGTCGTCTTCGTCATCGACGCCGCGGCCAGCCTGCTCATGCTGGGCGTGGTGATGTTCGTCGTGCCCACGGCCGCCCCCACCACCGTGCCCGCCGACACGCCCACGCGGCTGCTGGCGGCGCTGCGGGCCGACCCGCGCTTCGTCCTGCTGCTGCTCACGGTCGTCGCGGCCGACACGGCCTACCGGTTCGCCTACTCGGCGGTCCCGTGGCAGCTCGAGTCCCTCGGCGCCGCGCCCTGGGTCTACGGGACGACGATCTCGCTCAACTGCGCGCTCATCGTGCTGTTCGAGCCGTGGCTCGCCCACCGCCTGCGCGAACGGCCGCCGGAGCGGCTCGTCGCCGGCGGCTTCCTGCTGGTCGGCGTGGGGTGGCTGCTCGTGTCGCCCGCGCCGGGCCTCGTGCTGGTGCTCGTCGCGGTCGCCGTGGTCACCGCCGGGGAGATGCTCTACAAGCCGACCGCGACTGCCCACGCCGCCGACCGCGCACCCGAGGGCATGCACGGCCGCTACCAGAGCCTCTACGGGGCAGCGTCCATCGGCGGCACGGTGCTCGCCCCACCCCTCTCGGGTGCCCTCTTCCAGACCAGCCCGAGGCTCATGTGGGCCGTCGGCGGCCTGCTGGGGCTGGCAGCGGCTGCCACCCTCGGCCTCACCGGTCGCAGGGCCCTGCGCCGCACGCCCGATCCCGTCCCGCACCCCTGAGGTGCGTGTGCCGCGTGGACGCGTCCACGCGGCGCACGCACCTCAGTCGGTGGTGACTGCGGGTCAGTCCCACGCCGCGGTCAGTGCCCCCCGCCTCGGCGGGTGGGGCCGGGCCGCGTGGGGTCGGTCTCTGCGGGCTCGACGTGCTCGGGCACGACGATCGGGCGCAGGCGGGCCCAGGTGAGGAACACGGCCGCTGCGACCGCGAGGCCCAGGCCGGTCCAGAGGTTGGCGTTCACCCCGCCGGTCTTGTCCCTGGCCTGGTCGAGGAAGAAGCCGGCCAGCAGGAGCACGACGCCGTAGATGCCGAGCAGCAGCCCGATGATGTTGCGGATGTCGAAGGCACCGGCCGTCTTGCGCGGTGCGCCCGATCCGCGGCGGGAGGTCTCGTTGTCGGTCATGGCTGCGCTCCTCTCAGAAGCTCACGTTGAGGATGATGACGAGGACGAGCGCGATCCCGGCGAGGGGCAGCGTCCGCCGGTACCACGGCTCGCTGGCCTCCTCGGGGTCGACGAGGTCCTCGCGCGGCGTCTCGGAGTAGACCAGGCCCTTGAGCTCGCTGACCGGTTTCGGCGTGGTCGCCATCGACACGAGCACGCTGAGCACGACGTCGACGACGAAGGCCGTCGAGGCCGCGACGAAGCTGGCGCCCTGGCCGGACAGCGGGATCACGCCGACGCTCGCCGAGCCGAACGCGTCCTTGGACAGGAAGGCCACGAGGATCGCCGACAGCGTGCCCGAGACGAGGCCCACCCAGCCGGCCGTCGCGGTCATCCGCTTCCAGAACATGCCGAGGATGAAGGTCGCGAACAGCGGTGCGTTGAAGAACCCGAACAGCGTCTGCAGGTAGTTCATGATGTTCGAGAAGCTGCTCGCGAACCCGGCCGTGAAGATGGCGATCAGCGTTGCAGCGACGGTGGCCAGCCGCCCGATCCGCAGGTAGTAGTCGTCGCTGTGGTCCTTGCGGATGTAGCGCTGCCACAGGTCGTAGCTGAAGACGGTGTTGAAGGCCGAGATGTTCGCCGCCATGCCGGCCATGAACGCCGCGAGCAGGCCCGCGATCGCCAGCCCCAGCAGGCCGTTCGGCAGCACGTCACGCATGAGGTACAGCAGCGCGTCGTTGTACGCCACGCCCTCGCCGGAGGCGCCGCCCGGCACCTTCTCGCCGGCCTTGAGCCGGCCGATCTCGCTGACGAGGACCGCCGAGATCATGCCCGGGAGGATGACGATGAAGGGGACGAACATCTTGGGGAAGGCGCCGATGATCGGCGTCTTGCGCGCGGCCGAGATCGACTTGCTGGCCATGGCGCGCTGGACCTCGACGAAGTTCGTGGTCCAGTAGCCGAAGGACAGCACGAACCCGAGGCCGAAGACGATGCCCACCACGGACCAGAAGCTGGAGTTGAATCCGGTCAGCGCAGTCCCCGGCCACGAGTTCAGCTGGTCGGAGGCGGCGGGCACCTTGTCGGAGTGCTGCTGGGCGAAGGCGGTGAGCTTGGCCTCCACCCCGCTCCACCCGCCGGCCTTGTGCAGGCCGATCAGCGTCAGCGGGACGAGCGAGGCGACGATCACGAAGAACTGCAGCACCTCGTTGTAGATCGCGGCCGACAGGCCGCCCAGCGTGATGTAGGACAACACGATCGCCGCGGCGACGATCAGCGCCACCCACAGAGGCCAGCCGAGCAGGGCGCGGACGATCGACCCGAGCAGGAACAGGTTGACGCCGGCGATGAGCAGCTGGGCCAGGGCGAAGCTGATGGCGTTGACGAGGTGGGCCCCCGTCCCGAACCGGCGGAGCATGAACTCGGGGACCGAGCGGACCTTGGAGCCGTAGTAGAACGGCATCATCACGACGCCGAGGAACAGCATCGCCGGGATCGCGCCGACCCAGAAGTAGTGCACCGTCGGGATGCCGAACTGCGCACCGCTGGCGGACATGCCCATGATCTCGACCGCACCGAGGTTGGCGGAGATGAACGCCAGACCCGTCACCCACGCCGGCAGCGAGCGCCCCGACAGGAAGAAGTCGATGGAGTCGGACACCTGCCGCCGGGCGAGGACGCCGATGCCCAGCACGAACACGAAGTAGGTCGCCACCAGCAGGTAGTCGAGCCAGTTCGCGTTGATGAGGGTGTCGGCGGCCGGGGCGGCCAAGTGGACCAGGGAAGACATCGGCGGCTCCTCGCGCACGGACGGACGTCCCCAAACTAGGCGGTATGCCGTGGTTCGGCACCCGGGACCCCCGCCGCGTCAGCTGCCGGCGGTGGCCATCTCCGCGGCCGGCGCCTCGCCGGTGTCGACGTCCACGGCCGCACCGCTGAACTGCGCGGCATACAGCTCGGCGTAGGCGCCGCCGCGCTCGAGGAGCTCCTCGTGCGAGCCCTGCTCCACGATGCTGCCGTCGCGCATCACGAGGATGACGTCGGCGTCGCGGATCGTGGAGAGCCGGTGGGCGATCACGAAGCTCGTGCGGTCGTGCCGCAACGCGGCCATGGCCTGCTGGACCAGCAGCTCGGTGCGCGTGTCCACCGAGGAGGTGGCCTCGTCGAGGATGAGCAGCGCCGGGTCGGACAGGAAGGCACGGGCGATCGTGACGAGCTGCTTCTCGCCCGCGCTGATGTTGCCGCCCTCGGCGTCGAGCACCGTGTCGTAGCCGTCGGGCAGCGTGTGCACGAACCGGTCGACGTAGGTCGCCCGGGCCGCGGCCAGGACCTGCTCGTCGGTGGCGCCGGGGTTGCCGTACGCGATGTTCTCGCGGATCGTCCCACCGAACAGCCAGGTGTCCTGCAGCACCATGCCGATCTGGCTGCGCAGGCCGCGCCGGGTCAGCTGGGTGATGTCGACGCCGTCGAGGGTGATGCGGCCGGCGTCCAGCTCGTAGAACCGCATGATCAGGTTGACGAGCGTGGTCTTGCCGGCGCCGGTGGGACCGACGATGGCCACGGTCTGGCCGGGCTCGACGACGAGGTCCAGGTGCTCGATGAGGGGCGCGTCCTTGCTGTACGAGAAGGAGACGTCCTCGAAGGCCACTCGCCCGTGGGGCGTCGCCAGCGTCGTCGGGTTCCCGCTCTCCGGCTGCTGTTCCGGGGCGTCGAGCACCTCGAAGACCCGCTCGGCCGACGCGACGCCGGACTGGAGCAGGTTGGCCATCGAGGCGACCTGCGTCAGGGGCTGGGTGAACTGGCGCGAGTACTGGATGAACGCCTGCACGTCGCCGAGGCTCATCGACCCGCTGGCGACGCGAAGGCCGCCGACCACCGCGACGACGACGTAGTTGAGGTTCCCGATGAACATCATCGTCGGCATGATGATGCCGCTGATGAACTGGGCGCTGAAGCCGGCCTCGAACAGGTCGTCGTTGCGGGCCCGGAAGGCGGCGCGGACCTCGTCCTGGCGGCCGAAGACCTTGACCAGCTGGTGCCCGGTGAACGCCTCCTCGACGATCCCGTTGAGCTCGCCCGTGCTCTTCCACTGCTGGACGAAGTGCTTCTGCGACCGCTTGCCGATGGCCGCGGTCACCGCCATCGTCACGGGGATCGTCACCAGCGCGATCACCGCGAGCAGCGGAGAGATGTAGAGCATCATCGCGATCATCGCGACGACCGTCAGCAGCGAGGTGAGCATCTGGCTGAGGGTCTGCTGCATGCTCTGCGCGACGTTGTCGATGTCGTTGGTCACCCGCGACAGCAGCTCGCCGCGGGGCTGCGCGTCGAAGTACGGCAGCGGGAGCCGGTTGAGCTTGTCCTCGACATCGCGACGCAGCGTGAAGATGGTCCGGTTCACGGCCCCGATGAGGATCCAGCCCATCGCCCACGACAGCAGGCTCGCCACGGCGTAGATGGCCATGACAGCGAGGAGCACGCGACCGACCGCGCCGAAGTCGATGCCCTGGCCCGGGACCAGGTGGTCCATCCGCGCCACCATGTCGGCGAACGTGCCCTTGCCCTGGGCCCGCAGCGCCTCGATCACCTGCGCGCGGGTCGCCGTGGCGGGCAGCCGCTGGCCGATGACCCCGGCGAAGATCAGGTCGGTGGCCCGCCCCAGGATCTTGGGGCCGATCGCGTTCAGGGTGACGCTGGCGACCGCGAGGCCCAGCACGGCGTACAGCCGGTGGCGCTCGGGGCGCAGCAGGGACAGCAGCCGCTTGGCCGACGGGACGAAGTTCTGCGACTTCTCCGCCGGCATGCCGACGCCCGCCATCGGTCCGTGCCGCTGCCCGGCGCGCGCCGCCGGGCCCCGTCGGGCCTCGGCCGCCCGCTCCTCCTCGGTCTTGACTCCCTCAGCCATCAGGCTGCCCCCGTTCCCCGGTCGGTCGTGGTGTGCTCGTGGTGGGCGCGCTCGGTCATGCCGCCTCCTGCGCCGCTCGCTGGGACTCGACGATCTCGAGGTACGTCGGACACGTCGCCAGCAGCTCGTCGTGCGTCCCCGTGCCGACCACGCGGCCGTTGTCGAGGACGACGATGTGGTCCGCGTCGACGATCGTCGAGACCCGCTGGGCCACGACGACGACGGCCGCGTGGCGGGTCACCGGTCGCAGGGCGGCGCGCAGGCGCGCGTCGGTCGACAGGTCGAGCGCGGAGAAGCTGTCGTCGAACAGGTAGATGTCCGGCTTGGACACCAGTGCCCGTGCGATCGCGAGGCGCTGGCGCTGGCCGCCCGAGACGTTGGTGCCGCCCTGCCCGATCGGCGCGTCGAGGCCACCGGGCATGGCCCGGACGAAGTCCTCGGCCTGGGCAATCCGCAGCGCCTCCCACAGGTCGTCCTCGGTCGCGTCGGCGTCGCCGTAGCGCAGGTTGGACGCGACGGTCCCGGTGAACAGGTACGGCTTCTGCGGCACCAGGCCGATCCGCGCCCAGACGTCCTCCAGCGCCGCCTCGCGGATGTCGACGCCACCGATGAGGACGGCCCCGCCGGTGACGTCGTACAGCCTCGGGACGAGGGAGACGAGCGTGGACTTCCCGGAGCCGGTGCTGCCGATGATCGCCGTCGTGCGGCCCGGCTCGGCCGTCAGCGAGACGCCCTGCAGGACGGGCACGTCCGCGCCGGGGTAGGTGAACTCGACGTCCCTCAGCTCGAGCGTGACGCCGCGGGAGGGCAGCGCCACCGGTGACGCGGGCTCGACCACGGTCGACGCGGTGTCGAGGACCTCCCCGATGCGCCCGGCCGACACGGTCGCGCGCGGGATCATCATCGACATGAACGTCGCCATCATCACCGACATGAGGATCTGCATGAGGTAGCTCATGAAGGCCGTGAGCTCGCCGATGTGCATCTGCCCGCTCTCGACCCGGTGCGAGCCGAACCACAGCACGGCGACCGTCGAGGCGTTGAAGATCAGCATGACGATCGGGAAGACCATGGCCATGAGGCGGCCGACCGCGAGCGCCGTGCCGGTGTACTGGGTGTTGGCCTCGGCGAACCGGGCCTCCTCGTGCTCCTCCCGGACGAACGCGCGCACGACCCGGATGCCGGTGATCTGCTCGCGCAGGACCCGGTTGACCCAGTCGACCGACTCCTGCATGAGCCGGAACTGCGGGATCATCCTGCGGATCACGAGCGACACCGACAGCGCCAGCAGCGGCACCGAGACCGCCACGAGCCACGACAGCCCGACGTCCTCGCGCAACGCCATGATGATCCCGCCGACCATCATGATCGGCGCGGAGACCATCATCGCGGCCCCCATGAAGACGACCGTCTGCACCTGGGTCGCGTCGTTGGTGTTCCGGGAGATCAGCGTGGGAGCGCCGAACCTCGACACCTCCTGGGCGGAGAAGTCGCCCACGCGGGCGAAGACGTCGGCGCGCAGGTCGCGGCCGAGGCCCGCCGCGCACCGGGCGCCGAGGTAGGTCGCGGCCACCGTGGCGGCGATCTGCGCCAGCGAGACCGCGAGCATCCAGCCACCGGTGCGCAGGATGAAGCCCGTGTCGCCGCGCGCCACCCCCTCGTCGATGATGCGGCCGTTGAGGCTGGGCAGGTAGAGCGAGGCGATGGTGCCGACGAGCTGGAGCGCGACGAGCGCGACGACGAGGCCGCGGTACGGCGCGAGGTAGGTGCGGATGATCCTGACGAGCACTACTTCTTCCCCCTGGTGGACGGTGTTGCGGACGCGGCCGACGCCGAGCCGGTGTGCCGCGGGGCGGCGGTCGCGCAGTGGACCGCCGTGGTGTCGGGCCGCCGGAGGGCGCCCTCGAGGATGACGTCGACGATCTCCTGGGCGGAGGAGCCCTGGTGGTGCAGCATCGGGTGGACGCTGGACAGCGTGATCATCCGCAGGTAGTTGACGACCTCGAGGGGCGGCAGCCGGAGCTGCTCGCGGTCGGCGGCGATGAGTGCGACGAAGGCCGCGTCGAGGGCTTCGTTGGCCTGCTCGCGCCGGGGGTCCTTGTGCGGCCGGCGCATCGGCTGCCCCGACGAGTGCAGCATCGTCATCAGCGAGAAGATGCCGCGCAGGTACTCCTGCATCGTCGACACCGCCTCGGCCAGGCGCTCGCGCAGCGGCAGCGCCTCGTCGATGGCGAGCAGCCGGGTGACGAGCTTCTCGGTCTCGAACGCGTTGTGCACGCACGCGTCGACCAGCTCGTCCTTGGACTCGAAGACGCGGAAGATCGTCCCCTCCGCGACACCTGCCGCGCGGGCGATCTCCTTGGTGCTCACGGTCGGGCCGTGCTCGCGCAGCAGGGGCACCGTGGTCGCGATGATCGCGGCACGGCGCTCGTCGGGGGCCATGGCGGGAGCGCGGGGAGACACCCGAACAGATTAAGTGAGTGAGCACTCACTCACAACACCATTTCTGACCTGCGAGAACACCCCCACGACGGCCGGCTGGCGACGCCCGGCTCACTCACGGGAGGAGTCAGACGAGGAGCCCGTCCGCCACCAGGGCCCGCAGGAGCGGCAGCACCTCGGCGCGCACCTGCGCCTCGTCGACCTCGAGGAGCGCGGCGATCGCGGCGACCGCCGCGCCGGCCGGGAGGCTCCCGTCGCACACGCTGACGAGGGCGGCCCCGGCGGTGCCGAGCCGCACGACCCGGCCGAGCCCACCGCCCTGCCGGAGCAGGATCACGGTCGGGTCGGTGTCGCCCGGCCGGCCGTGCCGCTCCTCGGTGACGTCGTCGGCGCAGCGCCACGCCACCTCGAGCAGCTCGTCGTCGGTGTGCTCCGCCAGCCAGGTCCGGGCAGCCAGGCCGGCCAGGACGGCCGGACCCATGGGGCTCGCCACGGGACCGGTCGCCTCGGTGAGGTCGAGGAAGGGCTCGCGGTCGCCCGTCGGACGCTGCAGCGTGATCACGCCGAAGCCGATCGAGCCCACCCCGCGCGAGGCGAAGTCGTCCAGCCACGCGGCATACATCGTCGCGAACTCGCTCGTGGCGCTGTGGTGGCCGCCGTCGCGCGCCCACGTCTCGGCGTACTGCGCCGGGTCCTGCACCTCGCGCTGCACCACCCACGCGTCCAGTCCCGAGCCGGCGACCCAGCCGCGGACGCGCTCGCGCCAGTCGGCGTCGCCGACGACCTCCCAGTTGCCGAGGAACTGGGCGATCCCGCCCGGGGCGAGGTGGTCGCCGATCGAGCGCACGAGGTCGGCGACCAGGGAGTCGCCGGCCCGGCCGCCGTCGCGGTACTCGAAGAGGGGGACGTCAGGAGTTCGCGGGGTGATGACGAACGGCGGGTTGCTCACGATGAGGTCGAACCGTTGTCCCGCAACGGGATCGAGCATCGATCCCTCGACGAACGTCCAGTCGCAGCGGTTGAGCTCGGCGTTGAACGCGGCGTACTCCAGCGCCCGCGCCGAGATGTCGGTGACGGTCACCGACGCGGCGTGGGAGCCCAGGTGCAGAGCCTGCACGCCGCAGCCGGTGCCCAGGTCGAGGGCGCGCTCGACGCGCGGCCGCGGCGTCCAGGAGGCGAGGGTCGTCGACGCGCCACCGATGCCGAGCACGTGGTCCTCGGCCAGGGGCGCGCGGGTGGCGAGCTCGGAGAGGTCCGAGGCCACCCACCAGGCGTGGTCCTCGTCGGCGTACGGGCGCAGGTCGCACGTGGCCACGACCCCGGGACCCTGCTGGGTCACGATGCGCAGCCGCTCTGCGCCCTCGACGCCGAGGGTCGGCAGCGCGCGCGCCGCGTCGTCGGCGTCGACCGCGTCACCGAGGGTGAACAGGCGGACGAGCGTCGCCAGCGGGGTCCCGGCGGTGGCGGTCACCCGCTGCGCCGGCAGCACCTGCTCCCGGCCGAGGGCCGCGGAGGCGAGCGGCCCGAGCAGCTCTCCCACGGCCTCGACGGTGTATGCCGCGCGCTCGAGGTCCGCGCGCAGGCGCGCGACGAGGTCGGCGTCGACGACCGGCGTCGGTGCGCCCATCAGTCGAGCAGCCCGCCCAGGTTGAAGCCGCCGCCGCTGCTGCCGCCCTGGGCCGGCGGCGGCGTCCACTCGTTCGGCTGCACGATCACGAACCCCGGGCCGGAGAAGGCGTACTGGAACGCCTCGCCCGAGCCACCGCGCAGCATCGAGCGGACGTTCATGCTCGACACGACCTGGGGGACGAGATTGGCGGACCAGCCGACGCAGGCCTGCACGTCGACGTAGGTCGGCTGCTGGCCGCAGTCGAGGACGACCGGCTGGCCGACGGTGTGGATGGCCACCGTGCCGGTGCCCTGCAGGGTGGTGTTGAAGAGGCCGCCGCTGAGCATGCCGGCGCCCTGGACCCGCTTGATGTCCCAGCCGATGCTCGAGTCGAAGGCGAGCAGGTTGCGGGCGTTGACCGACAGGGCGTCGCCGGCGAGGTCGACCAGGAAGACGAAGCCGCCCTCGGAGGCGAAGAAGACGTCGCCCTCGCCGGACACCCGCATGAGCGACACGTCCTCGCCGGTGACGACCTTCTTGAAGAGCTTGCCGACGCTGCCGGCGCTCTCGTGGTCGAAGCGGATCGCCCCCTGGTAGGCGACCATCGCCCCCTTGACGGCCAGGACGTCGCCACCGAGGTGGACGCGCAGCATCTGCGGGTTCTGCAGGGCGAAGCGCTGCTGCGCCTGGACCTCGAGGTTGGACTGGTCGAAGAGGGGGCTGTGCATGCCTGCAGCCTAGGGGCGGCCACGGCTCGCCGGACACCGTTCACGTCCGCTGCTGCCGGGCACCGGTCCGGCGTCCGGTGCTGCCGGGCGCCGGTCGGACGACGAACGGCCGGCCCCCGGGGC